>JBIISH010000080.1:0-7141 GCA_044341115.1 Candidatus Nanopelagicales bacterium | reverse complement strand
CGATCCCCTCTGAGCTGATGTTCGGGAGAAGTGGACGCTCCATGTGGTTCCCAAGTCACCCGGGAGGGCAACGAGCGGGTTAGTCAACTGCCCATTGCCCACTCCGATCCCCAGAATTCCGGAAATCCCGAGTCGCTTCCACGATCCGATGTACGGATTGCTGGTGTTGATCAGTTGAAATGGGACGGCAAGAGTGGTGGTGACCCCGCCGAGGGTCATCGGTGCCTTGCCAATCAGCCCGGGCACGCTCGTTCCGTTCACCGAAGACGAGAACTTCTTCTCTGTCATCGTGACACCTGGTGGTTGTCCGCCCCAAAGGCGCAATCCAACAGAGCCGGTGTCGATCATCACGGAGATTGGCGCTGAATTACCCACGGTCATTTCCAGGATCCCGTTTTGCCCGGAGGTGCCTGGAGTGGTGATGGTCCGCACCGGAACCGTCACCGTCACCGGCTCTTTAAAGGATTCGGTAGGGGCACCTGGTAACAATTCGTTTGCCACCGCAAATGGCGCAACGAGAAGAAGACTCAGAACAGTTGCCAATCCGGCAGTTGTCCGCACTAGTCGCTTAGTCCACATTTCTCATCCACATGTACTGACCCATCATTTCGGTACTGACACGCTGGGTCGGAATTGAACGCAGCAAGTGTTAACAATACGGAGAAACTCCCGAGAAAACGAATCAATTTCACATTTGTGTAGCGAACCAGATACGGGCTGAGCGAACTCGCGTAAGTAGCAGCAAAGCAACCGTGAAAAGCACGAGGGCAATCGCTTGCCAATCGACAAAAATGGCAAGGAGTGAATCCCCTACGAATACGAACCACATTGCTGCAAAAGCGCGTGTGTTGTGTAGTGATGTAAATCTTGAGATCGCCACATGTGCACAACCCAGTATGAGCCCAACCACGGCCACGTACCACTTGCTAGACGAATCTGAAATAAAGGCGCCCACTATCGTGGAGAGCCAAAATAAAACGCCGATCATTGCTAGCACATGAATGGCAATGATCGGCGCAGGACCAAATTGCTCGGCGCGAGTTAAGGTCACGTGGTCTTCACTTGAGTTGTCATCATGTCGCACAATAACTTCTGGTTGACTTTCCAATCAAGTGGCACTGCAAAAGTCTTCTTGTTTACGACGTAATCATTGAGCCGCGGGCGAAATTCATCGAGCACCTCAACGTTATTGGGTGCGAGCAAAATGTGCTTTTTATGGATCGATGCGCCAAACAAGTAATTGTCTCCCAACATAAGCATCGGATGGTTCCACGCAATCACTAACTTCAGTTTGGGGAACTTCTTCATCAGCTCCGCAAAAATACTGCGAAGGGTCTCCACCGCAACTGGATCGTGCTCAGCGAGATACTCATCGAACGTGCTGTACCTGCGCGCATTCTTTGAGCCCCTGCAGTACAGCACCAATGCATTCGCGTGCGCTTGACTAAATCCGTGGTTCTCGCGCAGAAAAGCGATCTGCTCAGGATATTTTTGGTCAGAAATCTCTTTCATCTGGTCAAACCAGTACGCCATCGGTAGACCATGCTTTTTCTCGATCGCCGGGAAGAACCGTGCTCGATCGGAAGTCTCCTCAGCCATGTGTGTATTTTGCGCTGGCGCCCCGAGGCACAACCTGCCGATAGATGAACGCCCACCTGCTGATGAACCAGCTCGACGCGAGCCCAAGCACCAGCCAGCCGATTAATGCTGCCGGGGCTCCGGTCACAAAGAAACCGTTCAGCGCCGAGAAGAACCACAGCACCACACATGCCGCAGCGATCACAATTATGGTCAACAGCCAACTCCCCCACCGAGCTCTGATCACCGCGAAGTTAGTGGAGATCGGGTTGCGTTGGCCATCAATGACGGCAAGCAATACAAACGGTGTCAGCGCTAACACAATCAGCCCTGGCAGAACAAGCAGAGACAGCCCCAGGGTCACAACGAGTACGAGTCCAAGTGACCACAAAAGAACCAGCCAGAACCGCTCTTTCAGGGTGCTCAGAACTCCGTCAGCATCCACTACACCTCCGACTGCCTGCAACATTGCAGCAGCAACGAGTACAAGCGAAGCCACCAAAACAAAGAAGCCCACCAGCGCGATGAGAATGAACGGGATCGTCAAGTAGGGCAAAACGCCAGGAAGGAGCAACGCAGCCTGCACCAGCGCGTTGATCACGATTGCTGGCATCACGATTCGCCAGCCTTGCCAGACGCGTAGAAAAGATTTCACGACGCCTCCAAGACCGCTTGGTCAAGTACGTCTTGCGCGGAGCCCTCAAAAATCATGATGCCATCCACAGTGATCACAAGCGGGAAAGGAGCTGTCCCGGATGCTTCGACCACGATTGGCTCATTGTCAACCGTGCTGCCAATGCAGGAGAATCCAGCTTCAACAGTGCTGCAGGTTGGTGCTACCAAAATCTCGACCTGCTGCTGCACCAACACGTTATAGGCAGCGTTGCGCACACTTGTGATTTTGTCTCCACCGACAGGTGCCAAGGCATCGATTTGCGAACAGCCCGCGAGAGATCCAATCAACAACAATGGAAGAAAGATCTGCGCTAATCGCCTCATGCCGCACCCCCATGAGCGAGCAGCTGGGTCCGGGCCTTCATCTGCTCTTTCTCCACCATGGAATCGGTGATTGCAGAGAGGTCGAAGGGTTCAGGTATGAGTAACTCCACATTCCGATCCAGTGGTGAGCCAGCCCGGAGCGACGGCTTGGACAGCCATGCGTTCGCCCCAAGTTCGCGGCTTAACGAGGCCAGCCCAGTTTGGCTCAGGTCACCAGGACTCCAGGTGGGTGGAGCTGCATGATCGAGAGCAGTGACAAAAATCGACATCGTGCCGTCGCGGTTGTCCACTAATTCCACAAGCTGCTGTTGCTGCGGGAAATCGACACAGGATGCCGTGGTGATTTCCCATAGACCACCGGAACCATTTGGTCGAGGATGCGCAGTGACCGTATTGATGTGGGTATGCCCGTTGAGCCACGCCACGCAGGCCGAGTACTCAAGGAGCATCGCAAGGAATTCCTCAGCGTGCACCAAGCGCTGCCCGCCAAACACTGGTGTTGCGTCGTTTTCCAAAGTCAACGAATTGTGGTGACTGCACACAATCGCGAGCCGGCCCTCCGTTTGGCATTGAACCAATTGCTCTTGTAACCAGATGAACTGATCCTCTGGAACGGCGCCATCGGCCCCAGCCGCAAGATTGCAAGTATCGAGACCAAAAACCCGAAGGTATGGAGCAAGATCGGCCGACCACCAGGTTTGACCGCTAGTGACATTTTCCTGAGTCCAACCGTGACCAACCGGGCCTGGCACCGCAGGGGAATCTAAATGCGCCTCCATAAATTCGGTTCGCTCGAGCAGCTTTCGCATCGGATCAGGTGTCACGGCTTTCATCCCTGGGAGCAGACCGAATTGTTGACGCAGGGCATTGATGGCCATTTGCGGTGCACTCAAGTCACTGGCAAAACCCTGCAGCCAGTTCGGCGCGAGCGCCTCCCCCAGCGCGGCCTTGCGATCTCCCAAGGCATAGGCAAATAACGCAGGATCTGCTCTGAAGGTTCCCATGTAGGTCGCATCGTGATTTCCATACACCGAGTACCACGGCACGGGTAGACCCTGTGACACCACAGGCCGACTCACTGCTGCCTCCAGCATCCCCGGGACCGCCGGGAAGCCGTATGCGCCATACACATCATCTGCTGGGTTTTCCGGGTGGTAGGCGTACGACGCCTCTGACCACACCTGCGGACCTTCATACACCTCCGCAGCACCACTGTTCGCCAGCACTTCACCGCCATCAAGGGCGTCGATGTACCAGCGAGTCTCCAAAGTTGACAGGTTGTCCGCGCTGTCGCCGGTACTCAGCGCTGCACCAAGCGGGGCTCCTGTGACTGAACTCGTGTGCGCGGCTACAACACTGTCAACCATTGAGGCCAACACATGCACGGTCAAGGTGTCCTGCGGACGGCACGCATCGGTAAAAAGGGTGGGCGCCAGACTTTGAGCGGCATCCATGCGGGCTGGCGCTTGCGCATCAATCACATGAATGTCGGATAGGTGTGCCAAGTAGAAAAGCGAACGACGCGAACCCGTGCGCGCTCCATCAGCTACCCGGCCCAACAGGTCATATCTGGGGATGAATTCTTCTCCCGCCCCGGCGATCAGGGAGCGATATGAGCCACGGACGGTTTGAGCAGACATCTTGATGGTCTGCAGCACTGTTGAGGGGCCCTGACCTGATCGCAGTGGAGCAGACAGCACCTGACCGAGTGCTTCCCGGGAAAGTCCCCAGCCAGCAGCGAGGACTGATACCCCTGCGATGAATTGTCTACGCGAAAGTGCGTGCACCATTACCTCCGCGCAAATCGTATGTGGTCTGGTTGAGTGCCCAATAATAGGAGCACTTACCCGACGCGGTTGAGGAATTCTTCATAAGCCGGAATCGCATAGCCACGATTGGGCGAGCCGAAACCCTCCGCCCCAAAAAGCTGTTGCCCGGCCACCTCCTGGAGAGGGGACCGGGCAACAGGGTTGCTCTTTGAGGACTGCTTACTGAGCGATAAGTGCTGCGGGATCGACACCCGGCGGTAGGAGCACAGCATCGATGGCATGAATGACACCGTTGCTCGTGACCACATCAGCCTGGATGACCTTTGCACCGTTCACAGTTACGCCATCAGCTGTCGAAAGCGTTACAGACTGACCCTCAACCGTGGCAACTTCGCCGTCGGTTACGTCTGCGGCCATGACCTGATCAGGAACGACGTGGTAGGTCAGGATTTGAGTCAGAACGTCTTTGTTCTCTGGGAGCAGCAGTGCGTCAAGAACGCCTGCGGGCAGAGCTGCAAAAGCATCATCGGTGGGTGCAAAAACGGTGAAGGGACCCTCACCGTTCAATGTGTCCACCAAGCCTGCTTCCGAGACAGCTGCTACCAGAGTGCTGAAGCCTTCGGTGCTCGAGGCGACCTCAACGATCGTCCCCGTACCAGCTTCTTCCATTACTTCGGCTTCCTCAGCAGCAGAGGTTGTCTCCGCCGTGGTTGCCTCGTCCGATGAGCTGCTGCACGCCGACAGGATCAGGGCTGCTGCGATCGATACCACCGCGATTGCGGTGCGACGCATTGCTCGCATGTGTTCCTCCTTGGGTTGGGATTTTGCTTTGCCTTTCGACCGAAAACCAAAACAACCATTGCTGCTCTTTCAAGCGCGCCCGATGACCGCATTGTTATGCCAAATTCACACAACCTGAACATTCATCATCGTTCCGAGGTTATTTTCGTGATCTACACCACATTCCAATTGCGTGTGGTGTGCCTGACTGGTCGACATTGATTCTGGAATTTGGATGACGCATGTCAAGCTATCTTCCGATGGTGACCCCAACTCCTCGCACAACCAGCAAGATCTTCGTTTCTATCGTCATCACTTTCGGGTTGGTTCTCGGTTTCGGGGCAATTCCCACGCAGGCGGCCACCTCAACTGGGGTCACCTACGTAGCGGTCGTTGACGCAGGAAGCAGTGGTTCGCGGATCGCGCTCTATGAAGATGGAGCACAACCAGGTATCGCCACCAAGCAGATGGTGCTCCTTCGATCCAGACGTGACGATGTCGTAACAGTCTTTACTGATCGGTTCACTCAATCCGAGTGATCGGTTGCAGTTCTCGACCAAGAATGACCCTGCCGACTAAAGTTGAGCAATGGCCGCACCCCGCGTATCAGCAGCAGGTGGCTTTGCCGCCATGAAGTACGTGCTGGCCAAGGGCCGTGATGTGGGCTCACTTGCCCTGTATCGCAAGATGCGATCGGCAAATGCCTGCAAGACCTGCGCTCTGGGGATGGGTGGTCAGGAAGGCGGGATGGTCAACGAGGTTGGTCATTTTCCTGAGGTCTGCAAGAAGTCTGTACAGGCCCAGGCTGCGGACATGGGTCGGGTGATCGATGAGGAGACACTTCGCTCAACCTCACTCGCTGATTTGGAAATCTTCACAAGCGCTCAGTTTGAGGCTTTAGGCCGGCTCACATTTCCGATCATTGCTGCTTTTGGGGATACCCATTTTCGACGTGCGACCTGGGATGAGGCAATTGCTCTCGCCGCTGAAGGTTTACGGACAAGTGCTCCATCGGAAACTTTTTGGTACAGCAGTGGGCGATCCAGCAATGAGGCAGCTTTCCTTTTGCAGTTGATCGCTCGGGCTTTTGGCACGAACAACGTCAACAACTGCTCGTTCTACTGCCATCAAGCATCAGGCGTAGCGCTCAACGCGGTCTATGGCAGTGGAACAGCATCCGTTGTGCTCGAAGATCTCGCCGAGACTGATCTCGTTGTCCTCGCTGGAGCAAACCCAGCAAGCAATCACCCGCGCTTGATGACGCAACTTATTCATCTGCGCAGGCGAGGCGGTCGGGTCGTCGTCATTAATCCACTCGTCGAACTCGGCTTGAAGAGATTCAGACTGCCCTCGGATGCGCGCAGTTTGATGTTTGGTTCGGATATCTCCGACCTGTATTTACAGCCCAAAGTCGGCGGAGATATCGCGCTGCTCAGCGCCCTCTTAAAGGGCGTCATGGAAACCGGTGGGGTTGACCAGAGCTTTGTGGAACACCATGTTGAGGATTGGGATGCGCTCACAGAGTATGTAAGCCAGATCCCATGGCGTGATCTGATTGAACAAAGCGGTGTGAGTCGCACCGACATCGATACATGCGTTGAATATCTCAACCAATCACAGTCCGCGATATTTATGTGGGCCATGGGGCTTACCCATCATGCACATGGCACAGACAACGTTCTTGCCCTGTCAAACCTGGCACTCGCCCGAGGATTCCTAGGTAAAGCTGGAAGTGGGCTCATGCCTATTCGTGGGCATTCCAATGTGCAGGGCGTGGGGTCGGTCGGAGTTGCCCCGCAGATGAAGCAAGCATTCGCTCGGGAACTACATAGTCGCTACGGCGTCGATCCGACAATGCCCGCGGGTCTTGACACCTATTCATGCATGGTGGCCGCGCATGAGGGGCGCGTTTCTGCGGCGGTAATGCTCGGAGGAAATCTCTGGGCGAGCAACCCGGATTCTGCGTGGGCCACTGACGCTCTCCAGCGCATCAACACGACTGTGGCACTGACTAC
>JBIISH010000011.1:0-16211 GCA_044341115.1 Candidatus Nanopelagicales bacterium | reverse complement strand
ACTACCCACTTTTTTGGGGGGAGGGGCATCGCAGCGGATGTGCCTGTTTCCATCTTGGCCTCGCACATTCATCAGCCGTAGCCGGTGCCCAAACAACCTTCAGCAGCCGACATGGGTACCGTTTAGCAGTGAACCCTCCCAGCGACAGTCCCGAATCCTCCTTTGCAGATCTGGGCATCCGCCCTGAACTCCTGGCCACACTCACCGCCCTCGGATATGAGGAGCCGACCCCGATCCAGTCGGCGGCGATCCCGATGCTGATTGAGGGCAAGGATCTGCTGGGTCAGGCTGCCACGGGAACGGGCAAAACAGCTTCGTTCGCGCTGCCGATTCTGGAGAAGCTCACCGGTGGCGATCGAGGCAAAGCACCCACGTCTCTCGTTCTGGTGCCTACGAGGGAACTTGCCATCCAGGTTTCCCAGGCGTTCCATGAGTACGGCAGAGAGGTAGGTACGCGACTCGTCGCTATCTACGGCGGCGCACCTGCGCGCCAGCAGATTGATGCACTTCGGCGTGGAGTTGATGTTGTGGTGGCGACACCTGGGCGCGCACTCGATCTGTGCAGCAGAGGTTCTTTGGTGCTCGACAGTATTCGCACCCTGGTCCTCGACGAGGCCGACGAGATGCTCGAAATGGGGTTCATCGAAGACATCGAGTCCATCATCGCGTTGACCCCGAAGAGTCGTCAGACAGTCCTGTTCTCCGCCACCATGCCCAAGCGCATCGACAAACTGGCCGAGCGACACCTGCGCGATCCGCAACGGATCTCCATCAAGTCTCGTGAACCATCGTCGGATGAAATCCCGCGCGTGCGCCAGGTCGCATACGTCGTTACCCGACAGAACAAGGCAGCGGCGCTCGGACGGCTGCTCGATGCCGAGGACCCCACCGCAGCAATCGTGTTCTGCCGCACGCGTGGTGGCGTCGACGATCTGACCGACATCCTCACTGCGCGCGGCTATCAAGCAGAAGCTCTCCATGGCGGCCTCACGCAGGATCAGCGCACCCGTGTCCTCGGGAGGTTGCGCTCTGGGGCCACCGAACTGCTCGTCGCCACCGATGTTGCCGCGCGCGGCCTCGACATCGACGTGCTGTCCCATGTGGTGAACTTCGATCTGCCGATGAGCCCTGAGTCCTATGTGCACCGCATCGGTCGCGTAGGTCGCGCCGGCCGCGAGGGAGTGGCCCTGAGTCTGGTAGAGCCGCGGGAACGTCGGATGCTCGCATCGATCGAGAAGTTGGTCGGTGGTCGCATCCGCGTGGAGCAGGTTCCTACGATCACTGATGTGCGCCAGGTGCGGCAGCAGCGCACGCGAGATGCAGTCATGACCCTGGTTGATGATCCAGATGCGCAGACTCGCATGGATGCTAATCGTGAAATTGTCGATGAGATGCTGATCAGCAGTGACCCCTATGCACTCGCGCTCGCTGCGTTCACCCTCGCTCATGAGGAACTGCAGGGCAGTGCGGTTGACGAGGCGGAGCACGATCTCAGTGCCAAAATGGCACCTGCATCAACGTCCGGATCCAAGACATCGTCTAAGGGGACTTCCAAGTTTTCATCCAAGTCCGGGTCAAAGTCCTCGACCACATCTTCGACGAAGAAGCGGGAGGCGCCGACGGGTCCGATGACTCGAATCTTCATAGCGCTCGGCCGCAAAGCAGGTGTGACCCCGGGTGATCTTGTCGGTGCGATAACGGGTGAAGCGGGACTGAAGGGTCGCGATATCGGCTTTATCAGCGTCCACGAGATGTTCTCTATCGCTGAGGTTCCCTCGGAGAAGGCGCGCAAGGTCATCAAGAGCCTTCAGCACACCAAGATCAGGGGTCGCAAGGTGAATGCTCGATTCGAGCGCGACTGATCTGTGCCCCGCCCCCGCATCGGTTACATCCTTCATTCACATCAAGGGATCTTGGAGAAGCCTTGGAACTGCCACCACCAGCCGCAGCGGTGCGCTTTCTATTCCAGATCACTGCTGGGCTGGTGAAGGTGAGCTGTCATCTGAGGTATTGCGGATCTTAAGGAAATTGGCGAGGGGAGTGGCGGTGAGGCCATAGAGGGTCACCGTCACCATGATGATGATGAAAGCAGCGGGAAGAAGTTTCTCCGCACCCGGAATCTTGAGTGCGATCAACGCGGTTCCCACACTTGATGCAGCTGCCGCGGCCACAATCCCTCGTGGGTACATCCAACTCATAAAGATTCGATCATTGCGGTCAATCCCGGCCCCTGCTGTTCCGATGGCCACGACGAGTGGTCGCACAATGAACACGAGTAGTACCGCGATCAGCAAAGTTGGTGCAAGAAGAGAGATGAAGATGGGGGATGGGACCAGCGCAGCGATGGTGATGAACAGCACACCGATTCCAACAGACACGATGGTGTTGAAAAATGGTCTAGAGGGATCAAGTGTGGAGCCAAGTTTAGCGGCGATCTTCGGCGCGGTAACTCCCATCAAAAGTGCGGTCATGAGACCGCTGTCGTCGGTCACAGTGTTCGCAAGCCCAGCGGCTACTAGTACTGATCCGAGGAGTACCTGAGTGCCGAGCATTGCATTTTTTCTGACGAGGCGACCACCTGCGATGAACAGAAATACACCGAGTACGGCTGCCAACGTGGCAGTGAGCAACCCGGCGAGGAAGTACTCGATGCCTGATATGAAACTGGATTGGCTACTGGCCTTGAAGATCTGAAAGAGAACCACCGCAAAAATTGCACCCAGCGGATCAAGCAGGGTGCCTTCCCACGTCAAGATGCCTCGAACGCGTGCATTGGGTTTCACTACATCGAGAATCGGGCCAACCACGGTGGGTCCAGAGACAATCAGAAAAGCCCCGAGAATAAAGGCCAATCCCCATTCGAAACCGAGAATGTAATGGGCAGCAAGAGATGCGACGATCCAGGTAATGGGCGCACCAATCCAGACAAGTTTGCGCACTACGTTCTTATCTTTCCCACGCAATGGAATTGTTGTCAGCTCCATGCCACCTTGGAACAGAATCACCGCGACCATGAGGTCAACCGCCACCTCAAAAGAAGATCCAAGGATCGTGTCGAATTGAAACTGAGGTGCTAGGAGTCCAAAAATGAAACCGACGGGCAGGAGCAAAACCAAACCGGGAATTCGAAGATGGGGCGCAATGATCTGGCAGGCGGTGGATAAGCCAAAAACAAGAGCGACTGCCAGCATGATCTCTTGAGTGGATAGTTGCGTCATGATTCCTCGGAGTTGTCCCTGTGCCTGCGAAGCCTATCTAAGCCGGGGCACTGCGAAGTGACTAAATATGACCTAGTCGACGAGATGTCTCTTCACAGAGTCAGCGCAGAAATAACCCGCTCGGGGGAGGTGCGCTCTATTGCCAACTCAATGGATTCGGGAGCATTCGAATCCTCATAGAGCGGGATCGTGTGGATCAGCCCCATGCCTTTGAGATAGCGCTGCACCTGCATAAACGTGTGGGAAGCATCATCGATCAATGCGTTGCGCACCTCACTCTCCTCCTCACCCAAATAACCCGCTGGCTGAATTCCGGTTACTAGGTAGATCGGCGTAGTGGGAGGTAGCGCTGCAATGTTGCCGACATCGATGGAGTTGATGATGAACTCGAGGGAGTGGTTGCAGTCGATGAGAACGCCCCCGGTTGGAATAGGGCGTTCTGACGGGAGAATGAAGGGACTCTGAAGGGCATTCGCAATTTGCTTGGGAGACTTGAAGAACGATGGCGACTGGATCATGCGAATAACCATCACGATCACGCCCAGCAGCAAGATTCCACATGCGATAGCCACAGGTGCCGCAAGTCCAAGGATTCTGGTCTCGGGCGCTTCATTGGCAGCATCTGTAAGTGCCTGAACTCCCACGATGAGGATTACCACAAGTCCAAGAGCGCCAAGTAAGGGTCCAAGGCCCACGAGGACAAATCCCTTGACGCTTCCCACGACATGACGGCGGTAGTAGACAACACAAGAAAGTCCAGTAATTGCGTAGTAGAAGGCAACCAACGTGCCCAAGGCAGAAAGAGTGTCGAGCATTGCATTTTCTGAAATGAGATTAATCACCACGAACCACGTTGCGGCAATGCCACCAGTAACCATGAGCGAAACCCATGGGGTCTTGAATCGTGGGCTCAAACTGCCGAGTGCTGCAGGAAGTGCGCCACGACGGCCCATAGAGAGCAACGCTCGTGACCCAGGCACCATTGTTGACTGGGTTGATGCCAACGCACTGATGAACACAGCAAGAAGAACGAGAACGGCAAATGGGCCCAATGCGACATCAGCCATGTCGACCATCACCAGCCCGGAATTGCCCACCGGGGAGAAGTTCGATGCACCGAGGTACAACACAACCGTTATGGCAACTGCAACATAAGTACCCAGCAAAATAATGGTGGCGAGCACTCCAGCTTTTCCGGCATCTGTTGGCCTTTTGCACTCCTCCGCAAGGTTGGTCGATGCTTCCCAGCCCCAGAATGCAAAGACGCCAAGAAGCATCGCCGATACCAACGGTTGCAGCCCACGATCAAGCGGATTGATGAATGCGGTGGAAAAACTCGGCAGGCCGTCGGAAACGACGAGCCAGCCCGCGGCTGCGGCAAAGAGCAACAAAATGATTATCTGGGCGTAGCTGATGAACGTCTGAAATCGTGCTGACCAGTCACTACCCACGATGGACAGAGCAATCATCGCAATGATGAGTGCTGCTGCACATCCGATGACTAACGTTCGGTTTTCCGCGAGCTGGGTGAGCCCAAAGGTGCGGAAGCCGTATTCAATTGCAGTTTCCGCAAGTGAACCAAGGACGAGAATGCCGCAGGCTGCGATGGCCCAACCAGCGATGAAGCCTGGCTTGGCACCCAGTGCACGACTCACCCATGAGAACGTCGTTCCGCAATCGGGATCACGTCTGTTGAGGTACATGAACGCCAACGAGGTAAGCGCCATCGGGATAAACGAGACGATGAGCACTACTGGAGTGGAGTAACCAACCAGCAGGGCAATGGGAGCGAGTACTGCAGCTAGGGAATACGCGGGGCTTGTCGTGTTGATTCCGACAGCCACAGCCTGAGTCAAACTCAAGCCACTCTCTCGGGTCAGGGTGACCGGGTCCTGAGAACTTTCCGGTTGCGAAGTTGGCGCGGGGCTAGTCTCGTCGCTCAGCACTTAGCTTTCTTTCTTCTTGTTGAGCACTGAGTGCTTGCTTGAGTAGCCGAAATAGACCACGAGCCCGACCAGCATCCATGCGATGAAGACGAGCCAGGTAACAAAATCCAGCGATGACACGATGATGATGATGAACACAATGCCCAGAATTGGCATCAAGGGGAATAGCGGGGTCTTGAATCCGCGCGGTAAATCTGGCCGCCGCCTTCGAAGCACAATCACGCCAATGTTGACAACAAAGAATGCTCCGAGAGTGCCGATGCTGGTTGCTTCTGCGAGTTGGCCAAGGGAGACCAGTGATGCTGGAATGGCAATCAGTACGGCGACGATCATCGTGTTGGCCACTGGTGTTTGCGAACGTGCGCTGACGCGTGTGAAAACCTTCGGAAGGAGACCATCTCGCCCCATGGCAAACAGGATTCGTGTTTGACCGTAAAGAGTTACCAGGACCACACTGAAGATCGAAATGATGGCTCCAAGTGCAATCACGTCACCAGCCCAGATTCCGCCTACTGCGTTGTTTGCGATAGTGGCGAGAATGGCCTCCGAGCTTTCGTTCGCATCGAGTTTCCAGTCTTGCGCTCCGAGTGCAGCGAGGGTGACTAGTAGATACAAGATCGTCACGACGACGAGGCTTCCGATGATTGCGAAAGGCAGATCGCGCTTCGGATTCTTTGCCTCCTCACCAGCTGTTGAGGCGGCATCAAATCCGATGTAGGAAAAGAAAACCTGACCGGCAGCGGCGGTCACGCCGAGAAGTCCCAGCGGGAGGAATGGGGAGAGATTGTTCCCGTCGTAGGCGGTAAAGGCAACGACGCTGAAGAAGATCAAGATTCCGATCTTGAGCAACACCATGATTGTGTTCAAGCGTGCGGACTCTGATGCCCCTCGAATGAGAAGTGCGGCGCACGCGAACACGACGATGAGTGAAGGTGCATTGATGATGCCACCTTCAGCGGGGGGATTGGTGAATTCCTCCGGGATCATGACCCCAAATGAGCCCAAGAACGTGTTGAGATACTCA
The DNA here is from genome assembly GCA_044341115.1 of Candidatus Nanopelagicales bacterium. Classification (GTDB taxonomy): domain Bacteria; phylum Actinomycetota; class Actinomycetes; order S36-B12; family S36-B12; genus CAIXFB01. Next base: position 10,023 of record JBIISH010000011.1, on the reverse strand, counting down.
CTCCAGCCAACTGCTACCGCTGCAACTGACACCCCGTATTCCAGCATCAACATCCAACCGACCACCCACGCAGTCAGCTCGCCAAGCGTCACATATGTATAGGTGTAGGAGGAGCCACTCGCGGGGATAGTGCTCGCAAGCTCGGCGTAGGAGAGTGCTGAGAACAGGGCGGCAATGGCAGCAAGGAGGAAGGAAAGAAGAACGGCGGGGCCGGCTTTGGGAATCGCCACGCCAAGAATCACGAAAATCCCGCTACCAATGATTGAGCCGACGCTGAAAAAGAGCAAAGCGGAGCGACCCATGGTGCGCTTGAGCTCGTTATGGCTTACTGCGTCTTCGACGGACTTGAGTCGGAAAAGTGAGGATCTCAATTGAGCCTTCCGCTGTGATCAAGACTTCCGATTTCTCGGCGTACTCTAGCCTGATGAAACCTGAAGATCGGGCGAATAGTGATCCCCTCAATGGGGGGGGCCAAGGATCACATTCTGGTCGGACTGAGTTCGGATGAGCGCGCTCTCGATCAGCTTGCGCTAGCGGGGTTGCTGGCTGAGACCCTTGATGCCACGGTTACCTGTGTCTACGTTCAACCCCCTCGTGTTGTTGCGACGCGTCAAGGGGGAGTAGATGCCGAGTGGGTCGCTTACCTCCAAGATGAGGCTGACGTTGTGATCTCAGATGCGACCAGTTGGGTCAAGAACACCTGGCCCCGCGTGGACTTCCACACCCGGGTCATCGATGAGAGGTCTGTCAGTCGTGGACTTCGGAAAATCAGTGCAGAACTTGGGTGCGACGCCATTGTTATTGGACCGGGTGCACACGGAGGTGCAGGCCACTTAGGCCTTGGATCAGTGGCCCACAACCTTTTGCACACGAGTTTGGTTCCGGTTTTTCTGGCGCCGAAAGGATTTGCAGCACGAGCAACAGCTTCCATTGATCGTCTGGTGATTGGATTCCGAGATACCACCGAATCTCATCGGATTGCCGAACGCGCACTTCTTTATGCTCAGCAGTTGAACGTCGATGCCGAGCTGCTGACTTTTGTGCTTCGCAGCACGAAGATTTCGGGTGCTCGAATTGGTAGGGACCCTGAAGCAATGGTCATGGCTGCAGTTATGGAACGGGAAGAAGAAGCACTTTCCGCTTTTGTCCAACAACATCCTGCGGTTTTTAGAGCAGATCGCGTGTCATCTGTCGTTATTCAAGGCAATGACGCGACCGATGCCATGAGCAAATATGGCTGGAACAACGGCGATCTGTTTGTGCTTGCATCCAGTGCAACAGAAACCTTGAATCGGGTATTCCTTGGAAGCAACACGCATGCTCTCTTGCGTGCGTGCCCGATGCCAGCGGTTGTTGTTCCCCGGGGGTCTGACTAGTCGGAGTGGGCCGGAAGTGTGATGCGGTCACCGATTCGAGGAATAGCCCGAGCAACCACAGCACCGATCACCGCTGCCGGAACGAGGGTCCAGGTACCCATCAGGAAGCCGAGTACCACACCCAACGCAATCGCCAGTGGCCATTTCATGGGCGCAGTTGCGATCACGGATGACACGACTCCAACGACGATGGCTGCAGGAACTGATGGCCCATCAGGGAGAACGAGTGCAATAAAGAGACCGGCGGCGGCGCCCACAAACATTGCAGGGAAGAAGGGGCCACCTCGGAATCCGGCACCAAGTGAAACCGCGTAGGCGATTGTCTTCAACAGAATGATTGCGGCCACGGTTGAGACCGAAGTGAGTGCAGGAAGTTCGGTGATGAGCTCTTCACCCGATGTCAGAACGAAGATCACGTCTTCACCAGTCCACGCCTGCATCACAAGTGCAGTGATTGCAATCACCAGCGAGGCACCGATCAGAATCGGCAGATGCGGGCCGGGGCCAGTCGCGCGGGCTAGAACCGCGGCCAGCGCCCTTGCGATTGTGATGGCAATAGTCGCGATGATGGCTACAGGAACTGCCCAAGCAAGTTGGTCAACTTCGATTGCGGTCGGGGTACTACCCAAGCTGATGCTGCCGGCGAGGACGGGGCCGACAAAGAGAGCCAAGAGCGCACCAAGTGCCCCGAAGCCCACAACTTTCTTCACATCTTTTGCTGCAGTGACATGAAAGATTTTCGCTGACAGTCCGCCGATAACTGACCCGGTTGCTACAAGTGCAACTTCTGGGCCGAGCACCACTCCACCCCACAGGGAAGCGAGAATCGCAAGAATGGCGCCGAGGTATGCCTTGGGCGTCAAACTGCTGACCTTTATTCCACCTAGAGGTGAATGTCCGGTATCGCCCACGTGAGCGCGCACCAGGTAGACGAGCACTGCAGCCAGAAGCAGGACTGCAATCACGTACCAGGCAGGAGTGGTGTCCCACCCGCTCGGCACGGTTTCCCAGACATACTGAATCCCTGCGTTGACAAGTTCAAGAACGACGTAACCGAGAGCCAGGCCGACCACTGCGGCTGCGAGCATCGCTGGGAGCGGGCGCCTCGAAGTGGCGGCGTCAGGAATCGCGGGATGTGCCATGTCCATACCCAACCACTAGACCGTGTTGGGGTCTGCCGTTGGGCAGCAAAGGTTCCCTAAAAGTACTATCAGCGACTGTGAGCAACTCACCTGAAGTCATTATGTTTGTGCGTCACGGCGAAAAGCCTGGAGAGGATGGCCCCCCGCACGGGGTCAATGAGCACGGAGCGCACGATCCAGAGTCACTTTCGGTTCGCGGTTGGATGCGAGCCGGGGCCCTGGGCGGGCTGTTTGCCGGAGCCCCGATGCACTCACACACGGGGTTGGTCCGACCGAAGCGGGTGCTCGCAACCGCAGCATCGGCGGGCAAGAAGAGTCATCGAGAGGTGGCGACAGCACGACCGATTGCCGCTCGGATCGGAGTAACTCTTGAAGACAGCTTGGCTGAGGGGAAAGAAGCCCATCTGGCTCAAGATGTGCTGGGTCAGACCGAACCCGCATTGATCGTGTGGCATCACGGCGCCATGGCAAAACTTGTTGGTGAATTTCCTGTCGTCAACAAGAGTGACATACCGCAGGAATGGCCAGAGGACAGATTTGATCTGATCTGGGTACTCGTGCGAGAACCCGGTGATGCGGTGAGTTACCGGTTCACCGCGATTCCACAACTCTTGCTTTCAGATGACCAAGGGAACACATAGTCATCGTTTTTCTGCTAACTTCCCGGCCATGGCTAACGATCAAGGACGCGTCACTTCCCCATGGGGACAAGGAATACTTTTCTTCGTTGTGTTCCTCGTAATCGCAGTGGTTCTTCAGCTAGCACTTGGTGCCACGTTCTCAGCGGGGCTGGTACTGGGACAGGTTATTGTCGCGGCGATCGCTGCGATCCTGTTTGTGCTGCTCATGCGGTGGTTCAAGAAACGTTCCTAGCCAGCGAAGAGCATCATCAGCGATCGGATCAGTGCGTAGGTCGCCACGACAAAGATGACTACCTCGGTGAGCCGGCGGGCTGAACCGGCGGGTACCCGACGCCTAGCCACAATTCCGATGGTGGATCCAAGAAAAACGACCAGAATGGCGATGACAATTTGCCACCAGATCATCGGTGGTAAGCCCAGAACCGGGATTGACACCAGGCTCAGCCCGGCAAACACCACCATTTGAGTGCGGATGTAGTCGGCGTGGTTCCACCCCTGCTTGATGAGGTAGGCAGCAATTGCTGGGCCACCCACCCCTGCATAGGTGGTGACCGAGCCACCCCAGATCCCGGCGATGATTGCTGTTCCCCTGTGGCCGGCCGGTCGCCAAAAAAGCAAAGCGCCGAGTGATGCCAGCGATGAGATGGCAACGATTAATGGCCGGATGTCATTGCCGAGGAACCGCACACCAAGAAATCCAACGAAGACTCCGACCAGGATCGCAGGAACAAACCCCTTCATGATCGACCATTGAACGGTTCCCGTTTCCCGCCAGATCTGCCAGATAGCTTGAAAAAACGCCAAAAAGTTCACCAGCCCGATGGCCTGTGAGCCTGGAATGAGCAAAGAGACGGATGGCGCTGCGACAAGGGCAAAGCCCAACCCGCTCAGGCCCTGCACGATGGCCGCCACCAAAAGAGAAACGGCGATGACCACGAGATCAGCGGTCGCCATTGACTCCCTTTCGCCAAGAATTACAGGGCTACATCATGGCGTCTTGACTCCAAATATTCGAATGGCCGTGCCACACTGTGGCATGACCACTGCCACGGAAGCTGCTCCCTCCAAGATCACGATTGCTGGCCTTCGCAAATGGAACATCGTTGCTGGCTTTGCTCATCTGACGCAATTGATCCTGATCCTTGCTCTGGCCACAGATTTCTCGTTGCCGGTCACGGCCGCTTACGTTGAGGGCCCCCCTGGAACTCCGGCTTCTGCTCCGGTCACACTCTTTGATACCCCGATTGCACTTGGAGTAGCACTTTTCTTCGGACTCTCGGCACTTTTCCACTTCTTGGTCGCCTCGCCGTGGTTCTTCCCGCGGTATGCCGCTGGGCTCGCTGCCCGCCACAACTATTTCCGTTGGGTCGAATACTCGTTGAGCTCTTCGGTGATGATCGTGTTGATTGCCCAAATTGTGGGCATTACCGACGTGGCTGCGCTCATCGGCATCTTCGGCGTGAACGCTTCAATGATCTTCTTCGGCTGGCTGCAAGAGAAGTACGAGACGCCCGGTTCAGGTGGCTGGTTGCCATTCATTTTTGGTTGCATGGCCGGAGTCGTACCGTGGATCATCATCGTGCTCTGGGTGATCGCGCCAGGATCAACTTCTTCGAACGAGACGCCCGGCTTTGTGTACGGGATCATCATTTCCTTGTTCATCTTCTTCAACATCTTCGCGCTCGTGCAGTTCTTGCAGTACAAGCCCGTTGGCAAGTGGTCAAATTACCTCCGGGGTGAGCGTGCCTACATCATTTTGAGTCTCGTGGCTAAGTCGCTACTGGCCTGGCAGGTCTTCTCTGGCACGTTGGTGCCGCCTGCTTAAGCGGTCACGCTAGTGCCGATCGAAGAAACATGATGTGACCAAGCGGAGTTCCATCGGCGTGAACTTCCAATGAGATCTGCACCATGGTGATGCCTTCGCCTAGGGCTGGGTACTCACTCCATTGATCAGGGGTGAGCCTCCCGACGGGTGCGGCTGTTACTTCATCGTCGCCGCTGCTCTCCACCTGGGCTGCCAACCTGATCATTGCGTTGACTTCAAGGTAGGAATCAACCAGCCGAACCAGACCGTCGCGGTAACCAATAACGCCGGATCGAAGTTGAAGCAGTTCGATAAAAGTCTCAAAGTTCACTCCACTCGGTGTGAAGGGCAAGCGCACCAGCGAGTCACCAACGGGTGCGATATCGGCTTCATAGCCCTCGCGCATCAGCAGTCCGCGAGCGTTGCGGGGTGGGGCCGTTTCTCCGGCGATATTGATGGTGGTGGCCGGTGCAGGTTGAGTTCTTCTGGCGTGATTTCTTTTCAGGCCACCCCCGAAGAGCCACACGAAAAACATGGAACAACCAATGACAGCGAGCAGCGTGGCAACGGAATTACCTCCGAGTAATGCACCGATGAGCCCGCCGACGATGATCCCCAACGTGATGCCGAATCCGTAGGTGGCGCAGCCTGATTTCTGTGGTGCCTTGGCAGCGCCGCGGGGACCGAATCCGGGGAGCCACATCGCTGGCCGCTCGTAGGTCCACTCCGCAGGCCGTGCATCACCTTTTGCGCTATTGCACGACGTGTGCGCGGGGGCCAGGTTCGATATGTCGTCGGATCCGCCCCAGCTCACAGCAACAATGTGATCGATCGCATCGGCGCCCGCTTGGCCACAGAGATAACACATGCCTTGATGGGCACGCATGACGCTCTCGCGGTGCCGTTGGTGGCGCCGAGTGCGTCGCACTTTCGGATTGCTCATGTTCCCTCACCGCTGTCATCGTGATGTCACCAACGCTATCCGTTATGTCTGACAACGACTCTAGGATCGCCCTATGGCAAATGTGTGGATCGACCAAGGCTTTATCGCCTTTGATACCGAAACAACAGGAATCGATGTGTCGACGGAGCGGATAGTCACGGCGGCGGCCGTTACTTTTGTTGGCGGCGAACCACTCGATGCCCAATCGTGGCTCTTGGCGGTGGATGTTGAGATCCCTGAGGCTGCCAGTGCTGTTCATGGCGTCACTACCGAAATGAGTCGCGCATCCGGGGTCGATCAGCGTGAAGGCCTAGCTGCGATGCGCGCCCACCTTGTCGATGCAGGGCTACCGATTGTCTGTTTCAAATCTGACTTCGATATCCCCATTTTCGATGCGAACCTTGTCCGGTGCGGTGTGGAGCCCCTTCCCCCTGATCTTGCGGTCTGCGCATTTGTGATCGACAAACAATTTAATAAGTACGTACGGGGCAAGGCGCAACGACGCTTGCAACCGACCGCTGCTCGTTACGGCATTGAACTCTCTGATGATGACTGGCATGGCGCAGAAGCAGATGCGATTGCCGCTGGTCGAATTTTCCTTGCAGAGGTAGCGGCTTATCCGGACATTGCGGCCATGAGTGGGGTTGAGTTATCTCGCGCGGTGGAGATCTGGCGAGAAGAGCAGGACAGAGAGTTTCGAGAGTGGCTGGCTAGGCAGCCACCGCGCTAGTTCCCATTTTGCGCGTGATGGCTGGCACCACAGTTAAGTAGACCAAAACGTGCGTCACCATTAACACAATTTTGGTTGACCAGGCGACGGTGTCTGGCTGGGTCAGTGGTCCGACCATAGAGATCACCAACACCACGATGGCAACGACGCTGAAGATTCGAACGCCGCTTGCCAACTTGATGAGTAGGCCAGCAAGAATCCCGCCAATCACACCCGACATCGTGGCGAATCCGATGAACTGGAACCACGCTAGATCCTGCAAGCCCTGCTCGGGAATCTCTACAACCGTGGGCATACCCAACAGCCCAGCGATAAGCCAGAGAATGAATGAGGCGATACCGCCGATGACTCCGCCGACAAGACCTACGATCGCCAGACTTCCCAGAGTTGGTTTTTCCATCTGCGCAGCGTAGTAGATCAGCTATCGCGCAAAAGTCTCCGCAAGATCTTGCCCGATGCAGATTTTGGAATCGTGTCTGTGAACACAAAGTCATGCACCACTTTGTAGGTGGCCACTTTATCCTGCATGAACGCAGTGATGTCGGCCGCGCTGATGTCCGCATCTGGTCGAAGTACCACGAATGCCCGCGGGATCTCACCGGCCTCTTCATCAGGGATGCCAATGACCGCGGCATCGGCAATTGCCGGATGGGTCAGCAGTAGTGCCTCGAGTTCAGCCGGGGCTACCTGGAATCCTTTGTACTTGATCAGTTCTTTCAGTCGGTCGACGATGGTCACATGGCCATCTGCATCAATCGTTGCGATGTCTCCGGTGCGCAGCCAACCGTCTTCGTCGATCGTGATGCGGGTGGCTTCGTCGTTATTCAAATAGCCTTTCATCACTTGTGGCCCGCGTACCCAGAGCTCGCCCACGCCATCGGTGCCTTGATCCTCGCCTGTTTCCGGATCGACAATTCGGCACTCGGTGTTGGGAATTGTGAGCCCGACTGTTCCCGCTTTGAACTGACCCGGCCACGTCACATGGCTGACAGGGGAGAGCTCGGTCATCCCGAAACCCTGCACCACCTCGCAGTCGATCCGAGCGGCCGCAGCCTGCGCCAGCTCGGCGCTCAGCGGTGCTGCTCCGGAGAAGACCTGCTTCAAACTCGATAGGTCATAGTTGTCAACGAGTGGATGTTTTGCTAAGGCGAGAACGATTGGTGGGACTGCGAAGAGTCGCGTGATCTTGCGTTCCTGAATGATGCTTAAACATTGCTCAAGGTCGAATCGCGGAACCGTGACGATCGTGGCGCCGCGGGAAAGAAACTCATTCATGAGGACCTGCATCCCGTAAATATGAAAGAACGGGAGTACTGCTAGAACGATTTCGCCATCATCAATTGCCAATGCATCTTCGACCTGGGCCAAATTCGCGATCAGGTTTCGATGGGTGAGCATGACACCCTTAGGGAAACCTGTTGTGCCAGATGAGTAAGGAAGAACGACGATGTCTTCGGCTGGATTTATCGGCACCTGGCTGATCGGTGCACCAAATAATTGTTGGACTGGTGTGGTGCCATCGATAGGGTCACCGATGATCACGATCTCGGTAATGCTGGTTCCGGTGATTGCTTCTTTTGCGGTGTCTGCGAAAAGACCAATGGTGATGAGCAGCTTGGAGTGCGAGTCCTCTAACTGAAACCGCACCTCTTCAGCGGTGTAGGTCGGGTTAACAGTGCTGACGGAAACGCCGGCAACGGCCGCGCCATGAAACACGATGGCGAACTCGGGAATGTTTGGTGACATCAACGCGATGGTGTCGCCGGGAAGGAAACCCTTCGCCTGAAGTCCGCCAGCGAATGCGTGAATCATGCCGTTCAGCTGACCGTAGGTATATGTCCGCCCGGTGGGCCCATCGATGAGCGCCGGTCGATCTGGTACCCGGCTCGCTTCACGGAGTACATATTCCGTGATGGCTACGTTGGGAATTTCTACATCGGGCAGTGGGCTTGAGTGAATGATCATGGGAGTTCCCCCCGGTTCCATCGAGATGCGAATCGCCTTGCCGGCAAGTGTCGCAGCCTTTGGTGGCCGGTGTAGTTGCTTCCTAAAAAAAGGTGCTTGGCCCGTATCAGGAACGATGAGCTACGTAACCCCATGAAAGGGACGCGGCCACGAAAAGCCACACCTGGTAAGGGATCAGCACCACGCCCAGCCAGATCCGCTCACTGAAGGCAACCGCCACAAGGGGGAGCGTCACCAGAGCGCAAGCGGTCAGTGCGATGGCGGCAATCTCTAGATTGTGGGGAACGTAGAACTGATGGGCCCAGGTCAACGCGAGGACCACCGAAGCAGCGAGAGCAGAGATAAAAATGATTATCTTGGTCGGTGATGCATTCAGCGAGATGATGATGCCCACCACGATCAGCACGAGAAAGTTGTACGGCCAGATCAACCCAAAGATGACGGAGGGCGGTTGCCATGCCGGCTGCTCCAGGGACTGATACCAGCTGCCTCCCGTTGCTACCCACCTTCCGGAGAGTCCTGCGTAGGCGATGACGATTGCCACTATCGCGGTGGAGGCTATGACACGCATAGTCGTCATTCTGGCTCTTTAAGCGTCGTGCCGGTCAACCTTGCCGAGAATGAGTCCTTCACGTAGGGCATATGACGCGGCCGCCGCGCGGTTCGGTGCGTGGATTTTTCCCAAGATGTGCTCGACATGGGTACCGACAGTGCGGTTACTGATCACGAGTGCATCGCCGATCTCTGCATTGGAAAGGCCCTCTGCAGCAAGGGTTAACACTTCGAGTTCGCGGTGGCTTAGCGGGCCGAGGTCAATGGAATCAAGGCTGACCAGGGTGCTGATGTCTTGTTCGCCTTTGCAGGGAACAACTCGCACTCGGAAGTAGTTGTTGTCATCGGGCCAGACAAACGATGACCACGAATTCATGTGGATGGATCGCCGAGCCACCTCCATGAGTTCAGTGCCATCCTTAAGTAAGGCATGTTGTGCGGCCCCTGGAAGAGCCACGGTGAGTCCTGCTTGGTCCAGACCCACCGCGATTGCTCCAGAGCCGAGCAGCATGCTCACCCAACGACCTGACTGAACGGGATCCACCAAATTGCCCAGCGCAGTGCACAAATGGGCAATGGCGTCTCGAGCAATATCTGAGGGATGAGCTTTGTGGGTGGTGGAGAGATTGAGTACTCCGGTGAATCGCCCATCCGAGGTGCGCAAGCACATGGTCATGCCCTCACTGAACCCAGCCGGGATGAGTACGTCAGATACCGCCCAGTTATCGAGCGGGTCACCGGGAAGATCCTTCATCCGCACGGGGCGCCCGGTATCGGGGAGATCCAGGAAACGCATAAGTTCGTGAAAATCGTCACTATGCAGGTTTTCGAGGACCGAATCGGTATACCCGTGGGTGGCCAAGACCTCAG
>JBIISH010000156.1:0-4715 GCA_044341115.1 Candidatus Nanopelagicales bacterium | reverse complement strand
GGCACCCCACCCGTTTTCGATTTCGCCTTGAACCCCTCCGATGACACCCGGGTGCTCGCAACCACGGAGCAGGGTCTGCTCGCGAGCCTTGATGGTGGGCGGGTTTTCGCACCTGTGCCGACTGCACCAGTGCTCATGCTCGTGACCTGGACCGACGGCCTGGTGTTCGGCGTATTGGTAAGCGGGCAGGTGCATTCCTCTGCAGATCAGGGCACTTCATGGCAGGCGGTCGGATCCGTGCCGGGGCAGCCGGTCGCCATGGCAGCAGCTGGTGAGCGCATTGCCATTCTTGTGGACGACGTGATCTGGGAGTCACGTGATGGCGGAGACTCCTTCACCGCGCGCATCGCAAATCTGGGCGGTCATTGATCAGCGTGCTGTTCCTCGTGGGTCGGGTGAGCAGGTCTGGGCGATCGACCGAAGATGGGCACCAGCAGTGCGAGAACCACCAATGACACCAGCACCCCAAGTAGTGTGAACCGGAGGCGCTGTAGACCGGTCGAGACGATTGAGTTGCTGGTGCCTTCCAGAATGACGATAGCTGGCGTGAGGAATGTGGCGTACTGCCAGTAGTTGCGCTTCGGGTTGATGTACATGAACACGGCAGTGCCCAGGCAGATGAGTCCTGCGATGTAGAGCAACCATTCCGCTGTGATGACCACGCTGATCACGTATGCGATTGCGAAACCGAGAATGGTGCCAAGGGCTCGTTGCAGTGACTTGATCCATGTTGCGTGCATGTTGGGCTGGATGACCACGAAGAGAGTGAGTAGGAACCACGCACCCCCATGCTTCCAGTCGAAATGGACGACGACCCACATGGCAGTTCCAGCCACGACCGCGATGACGATGGCGAAAGCGTGTGCTCGTGTTGAATTGAGCGGATGAAGCACACGATGTGGGATGCGCTTGCCCATGAACCAGCCGATCGGAACACTCCAGAGTGTTGCGCTAAGCACTACGAGCGCGGTGAGCAGTGCGTTCTCCAGCACACTCGCGCCATCGAGGATTGGGATCCGCTCCGCCATGATGAAGGCCAGAGATATTGGTGCCATGCTGATGGCGGTGTGCACTCCCAGCCGTGAACTCAGTCCGTACAACCCCGCGCTGCAGGCCATCACGATCATCGCGAGCCAGGGATCTCCTGTGGCGAGGTAGCCCAGAAATGACGCCGCGGTGAGGCCGAGCCCGACCACAATTCCTAGGCGTGCGCCGACCAGGAGGCTTGCAAGGGTGGCAGTGACCGCTGCCAGCATCCATGTTCCTGAGGCGCTCTTCAGTGGGGAGGCTGCAAGTGCCAAACCGGGGAGCATGGGAACAACGATGATGATTGCCACCCCGACCGAAGTCTTGAGAGTCTTCCTCGTGAACATGGGTGAATCTAACCAGTTGATCGACGGCCAAAGGCCAGATATGCGATCGGTCCCACCGGTTGAACGATGCAGCCAAGTGCCCAAGCTGCCTTGGGCCAACGAACTTGTGCCTGTGGCCGCCGAGCAAGATTTACCAGGGCCACGGTTGTGATGACAGCTTCTAGTAGGGCTCCAACAATGATTACCTGTTGCTGCGAGCTGGTGAGATCACTCCACTTCCTAGGGGATTTCATGTCTCAAGGTTACGTCTGAGCAGCAAGTTTCTTCGCCATCTTGTTGATAGACAGGACGAATCCCTGCTTGGCTGCCAAGCCAACAGGCTTTGCCAAGAACTGCGGCAGATATGGCACTTTGATGTCTTCGACCCATTCAAGGTGTGAGCTTGTTTTTGATATCTCCGTCACAGACAGAAGCACATCGCCGGTGAGCAGTGGGCCGATTTTGGTCACTCGTACCGTCATTGCTTCGGTATCAAGCTCATCGACCCGCATGCGATCGGGCAAAGCCAAAGGTCCCACCCCGGAGGTTGCAATGAACTCGGTGCCGATTCCGCCACCACCGGAAAGGATCTCGACCTTGGTAAGAGGGACCCAATCCTCATGAGCTTTCCAGTCAACGAGTTCATCAAAGACCACCCTCGCTGGTAGGGCCAGATCCCGCTGCACGGTGAAGTGGACCTGCGCCATGACTGAACTCCATCCACATACGGTTCTTAAGGAAATCAAAGTGCTTTCACCATAGCTGGTCGGGAATGAAGTGAGCCTTGGCATTGTTTACTTAAGTATGACCGAACAGCAGAAGTACCAGGTCCTTCAATCTCGAGGCAATTTCGAGTTGCGTGACTATGCCCCTTGTGTGGTGGCAGATGTTGTTGTGACTGGCAGCGCTGAGGAAGCGGGTAGCCAGGCTTTTCGGCCGCTCTTCAATTACATTTCCGGAGCTAACTCATCTGCGGTTTCCCTTGCGATGACTGCACCGGTCATTCAAAAACCCAACTCCGAAAAACTTGCCATGACCGCACCAGTTATCCAAGAGGCTGCTGGAGATGAGCAATGGATTGTTTCTTTTGTCTTGCCAGGTGACCGCCCGCTCCATGATTACCCGGTGCCCTCCGACTCAAAGGTGACTCTTCGGCAATTACCGCAAGAAGTTGCGGCGGCATTGCGGTGGTCTGGGCGCTGGACCTCAAGCAATATCGCCGAGCGCACCAGCGAATTGCAACAGGCGATCGAAGCCGAGGGTTGGCACATCACCGGGGATCTGCGTTGGGCCCGATTTGATCCACCGTGGAAGCCGCCTTTTGCCCGACGCAACGAGATCGTGATTCCGGTGAAGATTTCCTAGGGCTTAGGCGCCCACCTCAGCAGCTTCTCCTGCGGTGATGCGCAGGAGTTCGTCGTAGCTGGTGGGGAACACATAGTGCGGGTGCCCGCCTGGTGCCCATACTTCGTTGTAACGCGAAAGCGTGATATCGACGATGGTGCGCAGCGGCTCTGGATGGCCAACCGGAGCCACACCGCTGATGGATTCGCAACCTTTTCTTGGGCCCGAGTTGGTCAACGTTCACCCGCTCTGAACCGAACACTCCTACGCTTGCGACATGGTTAATTACGTCCTCCACGGGCCCGATTACATCGCCGACCCGTATCCGACGTACCGCGCCATGGCAGAGAAATCGTCTATCTGGCTGCAACCTGAGACCGGCCATGTGTACGTCTCTCGGTACGCCGACGTGAAGTCCGTGCTCTTGGACGCTGCAAACTTCAGCAACAATCGAGTACAGGATCGATTGAGCCGGGTTCCCACCGATATTCCTGCTCAGTGCTTGGCATCCATTCTCCATGATCGACTCGTCATGACCGACGGTCCTCGACACCGCATGCTGCGTGTGAAGATGCGTGATGCTTTCACTGCGGCTCGGGTGCGCACGTACGCGCCGATGATCCAAGAAGTCATCCGGGAACACCTGGAGGGCATCGACTGGTCCAAGCCGGTGGACTTCCTCGAGGAGATCGCCCTACCGATCCCATCGAAGATCATCCTGCTGGTGCTCGGCTTTCCCTCAGCCGATGTCACTCAGCTTCGTCAGTGGACGAGCGACTTCTACACCTGGCTAGCCTCGAGCCCTGACTCCATCGAGGTGCGCACGAAGCGTGCGGTGGCTGCTACGGAACACATGCGCGACTATGTTGCCGATCAACTTCGCAATCCGCCCGCTGATTCCGAAGACTCGCTCTTGGGTCATCTGCTTCAGGACGAATCGGCCGGAGTCCTAACGGATGATGAAGTTGTGGCAAACCTCATCGGTATCGTCAACGCGGCGCATGAGACGACCACGAGCCTGATGGCAAACTCGATGGTCCTGCTCCTTGCGCATCCCGATCAACTCCGACTGATGCTGTCGGATCCCTCGTTGATCCCGGGCGCAGTCGCTGAGGTCGGGCGTCTGGAGAGCCCTTCGCAAGTCATCAGCCGCGTGGCCGCTCACGACCTCGACCTGCAGGGGGTAAGCCTTCGAGCGGGCCAGTTGGTTGCGATCAACCTGGCCCAGGCGAACCGCGATCCCGACGTCTATCCCGATCCTGACCGCATGGACATCACTCGCGATGGCCCAGCACCTCTGACCTTCGGTCATGGCGAGCATTTCTGCGCAGGCACCGCGTTGGCGCGCCTGGAGACGGAGGAACTCATCACCATGCTGCTGCCTCGTCTTCCCGGGGCGAGGATCCTCAATGAGCCCATCGATTGGCGCCCGACGCCGGCATTTCGGTGTCCGCGCGAGCTGCTGATTCAATTCAGCGCGCCCTAAGGGCTCCACGCCCCGATCTCTGCGGCTGTTCCTGCAGTAATGCGCAGTAGTTCGTCGTAACTGGTGGGGAACACATAGTGCGGGTGACCACCTGCGGCCCATACCTGGTTATAGCGGGAGAGCGCGATATTAACGATGGTGGTCAAGGGCTCAGGGTGTCCAACGGGCGCCACGTCGCCTGTGGTTTCTGCAACACATTCGAGACCGGGCCTTCGCGGTTGCATTGCCGGCGGAAGCCTGCATCCGCAGCGGACGGCGTCGACAACCTCGATGTCGGGCAGGGTTTTGGCGGCGTACTAGGCGTTCGCGAGTCTGCGAATCGCGGACGCGACGGCCTCCGGCGCCTCGAGCGGGGCCAGGTGTCCGCATCCCTCGACGACCTCGACGACTGCGTGTGGGGCGAGGGCGGCGAATGGCCGCATGGCATCGGGCGGGTACAGCCGATCGTCGCCGCCCATCAGGATGGTGAACGGCACGGGGACACGGGGGAGCACGTGGTGGAGTCCGGGGAAGCGGGTCATGACGGTGCGCAC
>JBIISH010000155.1:0-4720 GCA_044341115.1 Candidatus Nanopelagicales bacterium | reverse complement strand
GGCATCAAGCGCACCGCGTACTTCACGTCTTGGTACTCCGCGGTGCGCTTGATGCCGTGTACAAGCATGAGCCGCGCTGCTGCCGGGAACTCGGTGGCGATGCGCTGGGCCTGCGCCTGCAGCTTGCTGCCCACCATGGAGGCCGGGTCAGAGATCGCGCGGGCCACATCGGCTGCATCGGGAACAGCGGGAGCACCAGGTAGCGGAAGGTCATCGGGGCGCATCCCGATGGTCACATCAACGGTGGGCCGGATCGGAGCTGTAGCAACCGCGTACCCACCTTCGAATGCGCGAAGGCTCGCCTCAACCCCTTTGCCACTCGCGCGGATGGCATCTTCGAACTGTTCGCGGGTGAAGGGCAGCACGCCCGCGCCGCACAGGGCGCCGAAGAGGACCGCGCTGATCACGCTGCCGGTATCTTCAGCGATGCGGGCAAAGTCGCCGCGGATGAAGCGCTGCGATGCCCCGAGTGCTGCTTCTACCAACTCGGTGGAATCGATCCGGCCATCGCCCATCGCCGTGCGCTCGGGCATGGAGTAGGTGCGACTAGTTGAGGCGATCAAGGTGGTGCGTTCTGGGGTGACGAATCCACGCAGGACAGCGCGGCCACCTTCCATGAGTTCTGAGGCCACCACGATGTCGACCTCGCCGGGTGTGGGCATCGTGCCGAGCACCGGGTAGCCGCTTCCTGCGTTCTTGGGGAAGAGCTCGACGTAATAGATCGTGGCACCGGTGCGCTGGGCCACACCGGGCACCGACGTGCTCTGGGCGAAGTAGCCGTTGTCTTCTGCAAGGGCGACTGTCCAGTCGGAGAGCACGCCGCCACCCTCGCCGCCCATAGCCAGAACGGCCATGGTGATGGGGCGGGTGCGCTGCGGTGTTTCCATCGCTGCGGAGAAACCTGCGGTCATGGCTTGGGTTACGCCCTTCGTGTCACTAGTGGTATTGAGTGGAGGAGTTTTGGAGTTGTTGTTACAGGGGTTCGATGCCGGCGAGGCGCTTTTCGACACCCGTTTGCAGGAATCCGATGTAGCGCGTGCGCATTGCGGTCTTGAATCGGTCCCAGCGAGATGGGTTGATGATGACTTGGGTCCGATAGAACGACGGGCATAAAGCGGCTGCGTGCGCGTTCTCACCGCACAGGCCGCAGCCCACGCAGGTACTCAGCACTGTTGCAATCGGATCCTTGCGCATCGGATCGGGATTTTCCGCGATGGTGAGTGATGGGCAACCCGAGATGCGGATGCACGAGTGATCACCTGTGCAGGTTTCGGGGTCGACGCCAAATCGCTCATTCACCACGCGCTTGCCATCTTTGATCGCCTTCACCTTGGCCGGTTTTTCACGACGCATTCGGTTCAGCGTGCATTCACTCTGCGCGACGATGACCTTGGGGCCCTTGTCCGTTGACGTGAGTGCTTCTTTGAATAGGTCGCGCATCTGGGCAACCTTGTAGGTGTTGGTGATGGTTCGTGACCACTTCACGCCGATACCCCGTACTGCACGCTCGATGGGGTGTTTGGTCGAGCGGAGCGGGTTCTCTGCATGGGACGACAACACGTCTTGGCCGCCGGTGGCCGCGCTGTAGTCATTGTCGACGATCACCAGAAGTTGATCGTTTTCATTGAATACCGCGTTGCCGACGCCAGAGGTGAGTCCGTTGTGCCAGAAGCCGCCATCACCCATGAATGCGATGGGGCGCTTGTTGGCATCTTTGCCATTGAGGCCGGATGCGGCAGCAGAACCAAGGCCATAGCCCATCGTGGTGGCACCGATGTTGAACGGTGCATTGATGGAGAACAGGTGGCAGCCGATGTCTGCGCTGACGTGGTGTTCGCCCACCTCCCGCTGGGCCAAGGTGAGTGCCGCAAAAATCGGACGCTCAGGGCAGCCGGTGCAAAAGCCTGGTGGGCGTCCTTGCACGAGGTCGGCCTTGATCCGCGGTGCATATGGACTGCGCGGGTCTTCGCGGGGAAGGGTGATTGTGGGCAGGTTTGCCGGATCGAGAAGGTGAGATGCGTACTTCTGCATGAAAGCGAAGACGCCCCTGGTGACCTCGGCGGGGGAGTACTCACCAGCAACGGGCAGCAGATCCTTGCCGTGCAATATGACGGTGGCATCGTTGCGTCGTAGTACTGCTTGAATGTTTTGCTCGATGAAATCGGGCTGTCCTTCTTCAACCAGCAGCACCGCACGCTTACCTTCGCAGAAACGCACTACTTCTTGATCAATCACCGGGTAGGTGACGTTCATGATGTAGAGCGGAACTGTGCTATTGCCGAAAGCATCGGAGAGGCCGAGCAGCTCGAGTGCGCGGTTGACGTTGTTGAACAAGCCACCCTGCAAGATGATGCCGAAGTCGTGGTCATTTTCAGAGACAAATTCATTCAAGTTGTTTTCGGTGATGTATTTCACCGCCGCTGGCCAGCGGGTGTTCACCTTTTCCTGCTCATGCGAGAAACTCGCGGGAGGCAACACAACGCGAGACAGGTCTCTGCGCGGGTTATCAACTGCTTCACTGATCGTCATTGCCGGTCTGCGGTTGTCTTTGGCTTCGAAGGTGCCGTGCAGGTGGCAGGAGCGCAAACGCAATTCGAGAATCACGGGGGTGTTGCTGACCTCAGAGAGTTCAAAGCCGCTTTCGACCATGTCGACGATCGACGTCAGATTCGGGCGCGGGTCAAGTAACCACATTTGCGATTTCATTGCGAAGGCGTGTGTGCGTTCCTGCATGATGCTGGAGCCTTCGCCGTAGTCCTCGCCGATGATGACGAGTGCCCCACCGGTGACGCCTCCGGAGGACAGGTTTGCAAGTGCGTCGGAGGCAACGTTGAAACCGACCGTTGACTTAAAAGTGATGGCACCGCGCAATGGGTAGTGCACGGAAGCTGCAAGCATCGCGGCAGCGGTGGCCTCTGAGGCACTGTTTTCGAAGTAGACACCGAGTTCGTCGAGGATCTCTTGGGAGTCACCCAACACATCCATGAGGTGCGAGATCGGTGCGCCCTGATAACCGCCGACGTAGGCCACACCGGACTGCAACAGCGCCTTGGTCACGGCCAGGATGCCCTCTCCGCGGAACTCCTCGCCCGCGCCGAGTCGCAGTTCCTTGACCTCTTGGGCAAATGACCGCTCAGCCATGGTGGTGCCTTCCTTCCGACTCGGACTTACAGGCCGTTCATTACTGCCGTGGTGACGGACTTAGTATCGGCGGTTCCGCCCAAATCCGCAGTTCGGGTATCGCGCGAACTTAGCGACCGTTCGATTGACAGCATTATGCGCCCTGCGGCCTCTTGGTGTCCGAGATGTTCCAACATCATGGCACCGGACCAGATGGCGGCGATCGGGTTGGCGATCCCGCGACCTGCGATATCTGGCGCCGAGCCGTGCACGGGTTCAAACATAGAAGGAAATCTGCGCTCTGGGTCAAGGTTCGCTGAGGCTGCGATGCCCAAACTGCCCACGAGAGCAGACGCTAAGTCCGAGAGGATGTCGCCAAACAGGTTCGAGGCGACGATCACATCAAAATCGTGCGGCCGGCCGACCAGCTCAGCAGCCAAGGCGTCGATGAGCACCTTGCGGGTCTTGACCCCTGGGTATTCGGTGGCCACCTCGTCAACAACTTCGTCCCAGAACGGCATTGTGTGGATGATGCCGTTGGACTTGGTGGCTGACGTAAGAGAGTTTCGGCGGTTGCTTGCCTGCTCGAATGCATAGCGAGCTACTCGATCGATTCCTCGGCGGGTGAAGACGTTCTCCTGAATTGCGAACTCGTGCGGGGTGCCTTGACCGAAGCGACCACCGAGTTCGGAGTACTCACCCTCGGTGTTCTCCCGAACGATCAGCAGGTCGATATGCGCACCCTCAGGAATAGCAACGCGGGGAGTGACACCGGCAAATTGGCGGGTCGGTCGGAGGTTGACGTACTGGTCGAAGGCCCGGCGGATAGGAATCAGCAGACCCCATAGCGATACGTGATCGGGCACATCGGGCCGGCCAACCGCGCCCAAGAACACGGCATCGGTTTGCGAGAGTCGATCAATTCCATCGACCGGCATCATCGCGCCGTGCTCAATAAAGTGATCGCATCCCCAATCAACCCATTCCCACGTAATGCTCTCCCCAGATTGCTCCATGGCTCGATCGAGTACCCGAACGGCTGCGGGCAGTACTTCATTGCCAATGCCATCGCCCGGGATTGCCGCGATTTTCAGGGTGCTCATTATTTGTGGGGAGTCCTTAACTGATGTCTTGGTGACCGTCGCCTGAGTCGTATGACTGTTCAGCGTGCAATGCCAAGGCGTTAATCATCGGAAAATCGTTGAACGAAAACAGGAATGCAGGATTGTTGGGGTCATCATTTGCGTGCTCGTGCCACGCCCATGAAGGAACACAGAAGATGTCGTGTTCTTTCCAATCGAAGCGACGCCCGGCGATGATGGAGTGACCGCGACCTTCGGCAACGTGGTACACAACCGAACCGGTATGTCGATGGGCCTTGGTAGCAAGGCCAGGAGCGAGCATCTGCATGTGCGCGCCCATGGTCGGCATGACTGAACCGCCAGTTACGGGGTTCACATATTCCATGATGACGCCGTCGTAGTCGGTGCCATCGCTCACTTTGGAAAGGTTGACGAGTGCCTCGCGGGTTTGCACCCACGGGTAACCGAGCAGCGGGGAGTACGCCTTGTTCCAACTGCGGCGATCGGGCTTCAATATT
>JBIISH010000153.1:0-4760 GCA_044341115.1 Candidatus Nanopelagicales bacterium | reverse complement strand
ACAGGCTCAGCCTTAGAGGCTCAGCCGCTGTTATGTAGCACTTTCATGTAAACGCTTGTGCATATGCATGCAACCTTGCAATCATGCGTCATGGCGATCACGATTAGAGATGTAGCTGAAGCTGCGGGTGTCTCGACAGCAACGGTATCGCGGGCGCTGCGCGGGCTACCCAATGTTGATCCGGCTACCCGGGATCGCATTGCCACGGTGGCCTCGAAACTGGACTACGTCATTTCTCCGTCAGCCTCCAGGCTGGCATCGGGGCGCACGGGCTCGATAGCTGTCATCACGCCATTCATCTCTCGCTGGTTCTTCGCCACGGTCCTGTCAGGTGTGGAGTCTGTCCTGCAAGCAGCAGGCATGGATTTGCTGCTCATGAGTGTTACGGACGCCGCGAGTGGGCATCACCGTTTACCACCAGCACCTCGATTGCGCAGGCGCGTGGATGGAGTGTTGATCATTGCAATGTCACCATCTGATCCGCAGTTGCGCGACGTTCTGAATCTTGGAATGCCAACCTCCATGATTGGGGTGAATGTTGGTGGTGTTCCATCCGTCACGATTGACGACGTTGCTGCCGCTCGAATTGCAACGCAGCACCTGATCAATTTGGGCCACACCCGAATCGGAATGATCGGTGGATCGCCCGCTGAATTGCCTTTCACCGCTGAGTTCGATCGGGAGAACGGTTTCCGCCAAGCAATGGATGAGAGCGGCCTAGAAACTACGCCAATGCTCGAAGCATTCGGCTACTTCACGATTCAGGGCGGGGAACAGGCTATGACTGCACTCCTGACCCAAAAGAATCCGCCCACAGCAGTCTTTGCCATGAGTGATGAAATGGCCTTTGGCGCTCTTCGTTCTCTTCGCAATCATGGTCTCAAGCCGGGTGTTGATATTTCGGTGGTGGGGGTGGATGGTCACGACATGTCCGAGCACTTGGAACTCACCACGGTGGTCCAACCGGTCTTTGACCTCGGTCGGATTGCCGCTGAAGCGCTTTTGGTGCAACTGCGCACCCTCCCGCAAGACGTGAACCTCGAGCCGACCCGTGTACCCACTCAGTTGGTCGTGCGATCCTCCACCGCACCTCTTCGCACGGTCTGAACCTCGGCCCCATTGCGAACCCCGAAAGACGGCGCCATGTGGCATCAACCAATGCTGCAGGATCGGTTTACGCCACAATAAGCGCATGGAACCCATCAGCATCGACGCAGTTAATGGTGAAGCGATCCCCGGACTACTCGCGGTGCCCGCGTCTGGATCGGGCCCTGGAGTAATCGTGATTCAGGAATGGTGGGGCATCGTCGCGCACGTCGAGTCGGTGTTGGAGCGGCTCGCCGAAGAGGGGTTTGTTGCCCTAGCGATAGACCACTATCGAGGCGTTGCCACCACCGAGCCAGATGAAGCAAGCAAGTTAATGATGGGTTTGCATATCTCTGATGTGGCGGCAGACTTCGCTGCGGCCGGCACGTGGTTGCAAGAACGCCCGGAGGTTTCCTCAACGGGGATCGGCGTGATCGGTTTTTGCATGGGTGGGGGGCTTGCATTGTTGGCCCCCACAGTGTCCGACGAGATCAGCGCGGCGGTCGCTTTTTACCCGGTGATGCCTTGGCCTGATTACGACCCGGATTGGTCCAGATATGCAGGCCGTGCAGCATTGATTCATAAGGCTGAGTCAGATGAGCGGGACAATGGCAAGGTGATTGCCGAGTACGTGAGCGCGATGAGCTCCAGTGGTGGAAACGCCACCGTTGTTGACTATCCAAAGTCTGTTCATGCGTTCTTCAACGATGATCGACCCGAGGCTTACCAGCCCGAGAATGCCGCGATCGCCTGGTCTGGCACGCTGTCCTTTCTGCGTGGACGATTACCTGAGGCGAACTGAAGCGAGTTCCGCCTCATGTTCACCACGCCCCCGTAGTCCAACTGGCAGAGACACCCGGCTTAAACCCGGCACAGTATGGGTTCAAATCCCATCGGGGGCACGTTTCATGCAGTTTTCGCCACTGCGGCTCTCCCTGTGGGACCGTGACTCCCGATTGTGGCGCTCGGGGTCATCGTTTTTTCACTCGCTGAGGCCACAAAGTGGGTGGCGGGTTGGCAGATTTCCGGCAATCGGTTACCTTGGATGCATGCAGTCAAATAACCCTGTACTTAACCGTTATGAGCCTAAGCCCGGCACCCCTGGATTTGCCTACGACGAAGGGCGCACGGCATACACGGCCGCCAGCGGCCAGGCTCCGGCACAGGTGAACCCGAGGGTGGAAACGGCGCCCACCGGGGCACCGCCAGCAGGCACCGATGAGCAGTTCGAGGTCATCACGGCAGCGGGTGGCCTTCGGGTCACCTTGAACGATGTGGTCGTCAAGACCACCATCTTGTTCGCGGTCGTTGTGGTGTTTGCTTTCGTCGGCTGGAACGTCATTGCCGCAATGCCCGCGATGCTGCTGCCCGTCCTGATCATTGCCACGGTGCTCGGCTTTGTGAACGCGCTGAAGAAGCAGGTTTCACCCGCTCTCATGCTGATCTTCGCCGTCGCCGAAGGCTTGATGCTGGGTGGCATCAGCAACTTCTACAACGCTTACGCCTCAGGTAATGGCTGGGATGGCATCGTTATTCAGGCCGTCGTTGCGACCATGACAACTTTCGGTGTCATGCTCACGCTCTACCTGACGGGCGTTATCAAGGTCACCAAGAAGTTCACGCAAATCCTCATGGTGGCTGGAGTTTCCTACCTCGTCCTCGGTCTCGCCTCACTCGTTGCCTCATTCATGGGCGTCGGTGGTGGCTGGGGCTTCTACGGTGTCGATGGAATCGGCATCTTGATCTCCCTCGCCGGTGTTGCGATCGCATCCTTCTTCTTGGCCCTTGACTTCGAGGCCATCAAGCAGGGCATCGCAATGGGCCTTCCAGAACGCGAGTCGTGGCGGATGGCCTTTGGCCTGCTCATCACCCTCGTCTGGATCTACCTCGAGTTCTTGCGCCTGCTGGCGATCTTCTCCGGTCGTGATTAATCCGCTTCACTCACTTCACGATTGAAGGGCTCACCGTTATCGGTGGGCCCTTTCGTCATGTTGGGTTTGATCATGTTGGGTAGTTATGGAAGAGAGCGACGTAACTCCGTCAGGAGTGCAGTGGCTTCGGTGATGTGAGATGGGGAGCCCACCGTCAAGAAATCGCGTGCCACGACGCTGAGCTGGGCACTCGCCATTCGGGGTGCTAGTTCAGGCACCCCTCGAGGACCAATCGGCTCAATTTCAACGGTCCAATTGCGAAGTGTCTGCGCCGCCGACAGCGTCAGCGCATACGCGATGTCATGGTGGCGAACGGGTAGCACCTCGAGGCGATGGATAACGCGGTCCAGCTCCGTTTCGAACTCGGATTTGGCCACCTACTCAGAGTACGCGCTGGTCACCTAGAGTTTGATCATGCAGTTTTATGAGAGCGTCGTTGACCTCATTGGAAATACCCCCCTCGTACGGTTAACGCAGGTAACAAAGGGGATCGTTCCCGAGCCTGGCCCGCTAGTGCTGGCCAAAGTGGAGTACGTCAACCCCGGTGGTTCAGTGAAAGACCGGATCGCGGTGCGCATGATCGATGCCGCGGAGCGCGAAGGCCTCCTCAAGCCGGGCGGCACAATCATCGAACCCACCAGTGGCAACACGGGAGTGGGCCTGGCCTTGGTGGCTCAGCAGCGTGGCTACAAATGTGTATTCGTCTGCCCCGACAAAGTCAGTGAAGACAAGCGAAACGTCCTCAAGGCCTATGGCGCCGAGGTTGTGGTGTGCCCCACCGCGGTGGATCCAGAGGACCCGCGCTCGTACTACTCCGTCAGCGACCGCCTCGCGAGAGAAATCCCCGGCGGCTGGAAGCCAGACCAGTACTCCAACCCGAACAACCCGCTCTCGCACTACGAGGGCACCGGCCCAGAACTCTGGGCCCAGACCGACGGCAAAATCACACACTTCGTGGCTGGGGTAGGTACCGGCGGCACGATCTCGGGAACTGGTCGCTACTTGAAAGAAGCTAGTGGTGGTGCCGTGCGAGTTATCGGTGCCGATCCGGTGGGCTCTGTCTACTCCGGTGGCACCGGCCGCCCGTACCTCGTCGAGGGCGTCGGAGAGGATTTTTGGCCAAGTGCATTCGATCCGAATATTTGCGATGAAGTGATCGCGGTGTCCGATAAAGACGCTTTCGAGATGACCCGCAGAATGGCTCGGGAGGAGGGCCTTCTCGTTGGTGGCTCATGTGGCATGGCTGTCGTTGCTGCACTTGAAGTTGCGGCGAAGGCGGGCCCAGATGATGTGATCGTCGTTCTTCTTCCCGACAGCGGGCGCGGATACCTCTCCAAGGTGTTCAACGATGAGTGGCTCTCTCGGTACGGGTTCTTACAGGCAGATGGCGATCGCACCGTTGGCGATGTGTTGCGCGGCAAAGACGGCCTACTGCCTTCATTTGTACATACCCATCCCACTGAAACCATCAGCGATGCCATCGCAATCCTTCGCGAGTACGGCGTCTCCCAGATGCCAGTGGTTCGTGCTGAGCCACCTGTCATGGCGGCAGAAGTTGTTGGTTCGGTCAACGAAGCTGATTTACTTGATGCACTCTTCGGTGCGCATGCGCACCTAGCTGACAAAGTTGAGACGCACATGTCCGCACCACTACCGATGGTGGGAGCAGGCGAAGCCGTGCAGTCAGCTGTGACTGCCCTCGAAAGTGCCGACGCGGTGGTCGTGGTTGACGATGGCAAACCG
>JBIISH010000152.1:0-4769 GCA_044341115.1 Candidatus Nanopelagicales bacterium | reverse complement strand
TCAAGTGGCAGTTGGCAACTTGGCATGGCCGCCGCAGTGCTGTTCGCGTGGATCATCGTTGGTGCTTTGCTGGCCACGTGGAGTTTTCGCTGGACTCCTCGCGGCCGTTAGTGCGATCGAACTAGACGAGTCGTCGGCCTTCGAATGCACGACCGAGGGTGACCTCGTCGGCGTATTCAAGATCTCCACCGACGGGCAGACCACTTGCAAGGCGCGAGACCGCTATCCCAAGCGGAGCAATCATCCGAGCCAGATAGGTAGCAGTTGCCTCGCCCTCGAGGTTGGGATCAGTCGCAAGAATGACTTCGGTGATGCCATCATCAGCAAGCCGGGCAAGAAGTTCCCGAATCCGCAGATCGTCCGGGCCGATGCCATCAATCGGACTGATCGCGCCACCGAGCACGTGGTAGCGCCCTTTGAATTCACGGGTGCGCTCGATCGCGACAACGTCTTTGGACTCCTCCACCACGCAGATCATCGTGAGCAAGCGCTTGGGGTCAGAGCAGATCAGGCACAGCTCTTCTTGCGAGACATTTCCGCAGATCGAGCAGAATCGAACTTTCTCTTTCACGATGCGCAAGGCATCGGTCAGGCGCTGCACATCTTGCGGGTCGGCAGCGAGAATGTAAAAGGCAATGCGCTGGGCACCTTTCGGGCCAACTCCGGGCAGTCGCCCTAACTCATCAATGAGATCTTGAATTACACCTTCGTACATCAGTGCTCAATCTTGCCGATGTGGGTGGCACCGAGGGCACGCATCGCTAGATCAACGCCGGACTCCTCGGTGGAGTCTGCATCGTCCATGCTCGGAACATCTGATGGAGCCGCCGGATCTGTAGCGACTATGGCACCAGCGCTGTCGGGTGCAAGAACGACGTCGACCTTGACCTTGGCGTGGAGAACATCGCTCACTGCAGCAGCGATCTTGTCTTCGTGCCCAGCGGAGGAAATATTGGCTGCCTTTCCGGCACTTTCCACAGCTACTGCGAGCACGCCGCCTTCGAGTGAGACCGGGCGCGACTGGTTGAACAGCATCCACGCGACTTTGGACTGTGACTTCACTGCATCCAAGATTGCCGGCCACATCGTGACAATTCCGCTCAGCGTCAGATCACTAGTTGTTGCAGTTGCAGCGGTGGGTTCAGGTGCATCCGCAGGAACATCAACGGGGGCCACAACCTTGGCCGCCGGCGGCACTGGCGGCACAGTTGCTTTGGCTGCTGACTTCGTTGGCTTCTTTGCTGCTGGTGCTGCATCTTGTGCCGGTTCAGGTGCTGCAGTGGATGGCGCAACTTCAGACAACTTGGGTGGCGGAGGCGGTGGGGTGACCGCTTCAGGGTGCGCTGCTTCAGCCTGAGGAGCCGTAGCACGAACAGCGCCGGCCCCAACGTGCGCGCCAACCCCACGCTCGAGCGTTTCGATGCGACTGCGCAAGCCCAGTTCTGAATCGTCAATTGCAGGGAGCAACAGCCGCGCCGCCATGAGTTCAAGGTGCAGGCGCGGAGCAGTTGCGCCACGAAACTCACTTAAGGAAGAGTTAACGACGTCGCCGGCCCGGGAGAGTTCAGCTGCGCCAATGCGCTGGGACTGCGCGAGTTCAATCGCTACTTGCTCTTCGGTTTCATCGACCAAACCGGATTCGACAGCACCTGGCACGTTCTTCAAGATGATCAAATTCCGCAGGCGTTCCAAGAGATCAGACACATACCGGCGGGGCTCATGGCCTGCCTCGATAACCTGATCGATCACGGTGAACAGCGCTGCGCCGTCGCGATCAATCAGCGCATCGGTCGTGGCATCGAGTAGCGCGGAATCGGTCATGCCCAGTTGCACGATCGCTTCTGCGTACGTGACACCTTCTGGGCCAGAACCGGAAATCACCTGACCGAGGATCGATAGTGAGTCACGAACGCTTCCAGCGCCAGCGCGAGCAACGAGTGCGAGCGCAGCAGGTTCGGCAGCTATTCCTTCTGAAGCACACACCGATGCGAGGTGATCTTGCAGGACTTTGGTGGAGACGAGGCGGAATGCGTAGTTGTGGGTACGCGAGCGGATAGTCGAGAGCACTTTGTCTGGATCGGTCGTGGCAAAAATGAAGCGAAGGTGCGGTGGCGGTTCTTCCACCAACTTGAGCAGCGCATTAAATCCCTGCGGAGAAATCATGTGGGCTTCGTCGATGATGTAAATCTTGTAGCGAGATTTGGCCGGGGCGAACATCGCGCGTTCGCGCAAATCTCGAGTGTCTTCGACGCCGCCGTGACTTGCTGCATCGAGTTCGATCACGTCGATGGAGCCACCACCGTCGGCCGAAAGATCAACGCAGCTCTCGCACACCCCGCACGGGTCAGGAGTGGGACCCTGCTCGCAGTTCAGCGACCGAGCCATGATGCGGGCGGTCGAGGTTTTGCCGCAGCCACGCGGGCCCGAGAACAGATAGGCGTGGTGCACCCGATCGTTTTCAAGGGCTCTGCGGAGCGGTGCTGTGACATGGTCTTGGCCAACGACCTCGCTCAAGGTTGCGGGTCGGTAGGTGCGATACAGGGCCATAGACACGACGCCACCCTAACGGCGAGGCCAGACGTGCAGGGACCCCTCGTGCACCTGACAGAGCCCACTTACCCTTGCTGCCTTCCGGCCCTGGGGGAGTTCAGCGAGATGACACCGCACGAGGGGTCGGCCACAACTGTACGCGCCATGCCCACGATGAGTCACCTTTGGTGAGTCGGTAGCCTCCTCCACGGAGGATTCGCCTAGTGGCCTATGGCGCTCGCTTGGAAAGCGGGTTGGGGTAACACCCTCAGGGGTTCGAATCCCCTATCCTCCGCGCAAATGAACAAGGGCGGCCTTCGGGTCGCCCTTGTTGCATCTGTACCCTCGTCCGCGGTGGCGTGTCCGAGCGGCCAAAGGAGCGCGCCTCGAAAGCGCGTGTGGGGGCAACCTCACCGTGGGTTCAAATCCCACCGCCACCGCCATTTTTTTCTCTCATCGCTAGGGCCGCCTTAGGCACAAGGACTGTGGCCTTTCCCGCGGGATGTTCCCCGCACAAATCTGCCGCTGGCCCTACTCACCGTTTTCCGCTTATTCTGGTTATTGCGGTTATTTCGAATAGAGGAGCTATCGTGAAAAGGACACTCACTGTGTTCGTGCCTGAGGCGGGTGAAGTCGACCTCGCTCGGGAAGCTGCCGTGAATGTGCGTTCAGTTCTAGAAGCCTCCGATGGACCGCACCACAAGACGGTCTCCCTTGCAATTGACGGTTCAGCTGACATCTTGATTCCACCCTCTGCCTTGAGTCTGCTCGTTGGAGTACTCGACTCGTTGGCGGAGGGAGAAGGGGTAACACTCGTTCCACATGAGTCAGAACTCACCACCCAGCAAGCTGCCGACTTACTGAATGTTTCCCGGCCGTACCTCGTCTCACTTTTGGAAAACGGTGACATTAGTTTTCGCGTTGTCGGTTCCCACAGGCGAGTTCATGCCTCTTCACTTTTGGCCTACAAACGAAAAGATGATCTCGTCCGTAAGTCCGCCATCAATGCCCTTGCTGCTTTATCGGAGGAGATTGGACTGACCTAGTGCCGCTGATCGTCGTGTATGACGCGAACGTTCTCTATCAGTCGGTGCTCCGCGATTTTTTGTTGCGCATAGCGCAAGAAGGTCTCGTGCAGGCAAAGTGGACGGACCGCATACTCGATGAGGCGTTCATAGCGCTATCAAGGAATAATCCCACTCTGAGTTCGATCGCCCTTCATCGAACTCGCACCCTTATGAATCTATCCATTCGCGACGTTCTCATTACGGGCTATGAATCACTTATCTCGAGCATTGAACTCCCCGACGCGAATGATCGACATGTTCTTGCTGCCGCCATCAGGTGCCGCGCGCAAGTGATTGTCACTTTCAACGAAAAGGATTTCCCACAAGAGTCGCTCAATGCTTGGGGTGTGAGAGCACAGCATCCAGATGAATTTCTCCTTGAACTCTTCGCATGCAATTCCGCTTTACCAGCATATTTCGGTCAGCAAATCACCAATTCCTACAGCAATCCACCTTGGACATTGACCGATCTGAGTTCTGCGTTACAGCGATCTGGCATGCCAAAATTGGCGGCCCTTCTCCTCCTGCGCGGGTGAAGATCCTCTACTTGGAAAGCAACGGTTCAATCTGAGAAGCGAGCGCAGCCTCAGGTTGGGCACCCACAACACGGCCCACGGGCTCCCCATCACGGATCATCACGAGCGTTGGGATGGAACTGGCATCAAAGCGCCTGGCTGCGATCGGATTCTCATCAACGTTCACTTTGACCACTTTGAGCTGACCGGCGTAGCGGGTTGCCAACTTCTCCAGCACGGGCGCAACCATGCGGCACGGCCCGCACCACGGAGCCCATAAATCAACGAGCACAAGCTGTTTTGTATCGAGGGCGCCTGACAGGTTTGCATCAGTCGCATCGGCGATCCACGGCAACGTTGCCTTGCACGCTGCGCATTGCGGTCGTCCCTTGGACGTCGCCGGGACGCGGTTCTTCGCACCACATGATGGGCAGGGGGTAATCCGTGAACTCATATCTGATTAAACGCGGCAGACACGAGATTTGTTCCCGATTAGGGCGACGGTGACGGTGCTGGTGTGTCAGCAGGTGCCGGCACATCAGGCTCTGGGGTCGGGGAAATACAACCGGGACCAGATGGCGACGGCGATGGGACTGCGAGGGCGGCTGCAACTTCGGCCTCACTAGGAATTTCGACGAACCCACGCCCCAAGGAAACG
>JBIISH010000009.1:0-16741 GCA_044341115.1 Candidatus Nanopelagicales bacterium | reverse complement strand
GCAACGGGTTTTCGGTCAGAGCCGCCTCGGGGATTTGAACCCCGGACCTACGCATTACGAGTGCGTTGCTCTACCCCTGAGCTAAGGCGGCGCACCATGTGATCTCTCAGACGGCAGCGTCACATGCTACCCGTCAGAGGCTTACCCGATGAGAGACCCCGACCCCGCCTTGCTCTTGGTCGCCGTATCGCTTGATTTCAGCATCGAGATCAAGTCGCTCGGTGATCATGGTCGACGTATCGGGGGTAATGAGGTGAGCGGGGACTAACCAGGACACCTCGAATTCCAGTCCGTCTGGGTCTTTGGCGTAGAGGGCTTTGGTGGTGCCGTGGTTTGATGCACCGACAAGGGCGCCACGCTCCTCGAGCGCTCCAGCAATGCGGCGCAGTTCGGCAAGGGTGTCTACTTCCCACGCAAGGTGGTAGAGCCCCACGCTGGTGCGGCCGGCGGGGCTGGCTTGGGCTTGCGGGCCCATGGCGAACAGGCCCAGATCATGATCGTTGGTGCTGCCTTCGGCCTGCAAAAAAGCAGCCTGATCAGCGATCGTATGAACACTTCGAAAACCGAGAACGTTCGTATAGAACTCGGTACTTCTCTTTAGTTCGCTGACGAAGAGAACCGCGTGATTCAGACGCTGAATGGGCATACGGCGAATTTTACTCTGCTCATCAGCTCACACACTCGGTGAGTTCAGGAGCATCACCTGTGAGCAGGAAAGTCTCCACCACCTCGTCCACGCAACTCGATCCCTCAAAGTAGGCGGTGTGGTTATGGGTGTCCCAAGAAACTAGTCGCGAGTTTGGTAACTGTTCGTGCAATCGCTTCGCCCAGACAAATGGCGTTGCTGGATCATTTATTGGACTGGCAATAAGAACAGGTGCGTTTGTCGATGCAGGTAATGGTGGCAGAGTCGGACCGACCGCAGGCCAGTCCTTGCAGGAGAGCACACTAAGACCGAACCCTTCACCGAAGGTGGGAGCAGTGACGACAAGTTCTTCAGATAACGCGATTGCCTCGTCGACGGATCCTTCGTAAGGGAGGTCAAGACAGGTCACTGCAAAGTAGGCATCGGTGAAGTTGTCGAGATATTTACCGTCGGGGCTTCTGCTTATCCGATCGTCAAGCATCTTCAACAACTTCGTGCCATTACCCTCGTTGATTGCTTTCGCTAAGCCTTTGCGCAAAACCGGATAGTCAATCTGGGGAATGTAGAGGTAAGACAGCACCGCGTATGAGGCCAGTGACCCATTGAGTTCTCGCTCAGGATCTTTCGTGGGTAACGGATTTAGATCGAGATCACTGAGCAGATCACGCAATTCTTTGATTGCGACTTTCGGATTTTGGTCAAAGGGGCAATCATCATGCGTGACACAGTCATCGATGAAATCAGCGGTGGCGACTTCAAAGGCTTCGGCTTGGGTTCGAGTTATTTCAACTGCGTCTAGGTCAACGGGCAGCACGCCATCAAGCACCACTCGACCAAGATTCATCGGGAACAGACGCAGGTACATGCCACCGATCGCAGAGCCATAGGACTTGCCTAACAGATTCAGGGTGCTATCCCCCAATGCCGCCCTTGCAATATCAAGATCGCGCGCAGAGTCAACGGTAGACATGTGATCGATCAGTGCGCCACCATTGGCATCGCATAACTCACCGACTTCTGCGTATTCATCAGCAACTGCTACGCGGTCCGAAGCATCGTCGACATTGATCGATGCCTCATTCAATTCATCAATCTGAGCATCAGTGAAACAACTCACCGGCGCACTGAGTCCAACACCGCGCGGATCGAGGCCAATAATGTCGAAGGAATCAAGAACAGCATCACCGAATGCGTACTCGGCAGCCCGCGCGTAGTCCACCGCGCTTCCACCTGGCCCGCCAGGATTCACGAAGAGTGAGCCGATGGGTTCACCTTGGGCGGAGATTCGAACAATGGCTAACTCGATGGTTGGCCCCGAAGGATCGGCGTAATCGAGGGGGACCAGAACTTTGGCGCAGTCCGCATTGCCGCAATTTCGCCAGTCCAACTGCTGGTCATAGAAAGCGCTCAGATCCGAGGGAACCTGGTCCCCATTGGGGCCCGGGGTAGGGGCGATTGCCTCCGGGGCACTTGAGCAGGCGGTGAGGGTGAGGAGAGCCGCACCGAGTGCGACCGTGGCACCGCTCCACCGAGACATAGGTCGTACGGTAACTAGGTGGCCAAGAAGGACCGTGACCCAGCCGAGTTAGCGGCCGCCGTTGAGGCGGGCGTAGCTCGGGGCATGGACATCGTCGACGCCTTCCGCTCCGCGTTGGACCGGGCACCTTCTCGGATGCACAGAGCCCTAGAGCGCGAGCATCGTAAGTCCGTCGCGGCCCAACTCAAGGCCAGACGCCGCTACGAGGCACTTCTCAAGGCAAACACCATGACGAACCGGCTCGGCTTTGTAGTGGCTGGCGGAGCAGGCGTGATCACAGTGGTCGACCTGATCGCTGAAGGCGGAGGCGGTGCTGGTGCCCCCGCGCCAGCGTGGTTGTGGTTGGGCATCACCGGGGTTGCCGCACTCGTGGCAGCCCGTGCTGGCCGTCGCAAGAAGACTCTGATTCCGCCGGAAGACGTGCCAATCCCCGAACTGCCACCGGTTCCACTCGCGCGAGGCTCAATCGGTGCGAGTGAGGTGAGTCACTTGATCCGGGTGCGGATCCAGATTGCTCAGGTGTCTACAACTATCGAACGCCTGCATCCAGGTGCTGGCCGGGAACTGCGCCAAGCCGATGCTGAAGCATCACCCGCCTTGCAGGCTTTGGCCGAACGTTTGCGCGTGCTCGATCAACTTCGTCGTGATCTGCCTGGCAGCGCAGCTGCGGTTTCTGCAACAACTGCTGCGAATGCGGTGCGCGCTCGTTTGCAAGATGGCTGCCGAACGTACGACGATCTACTGGCCGCAGCAGCAACATTGCTCGCCGCACCAGATACTTCACGGAGCACCACCACGATCCTTGGCCCCGCAATCGATGCGATGATCGCATACGCGCATGGCCTTGAGCGCGCAGCCGATCTGTAATTCTCTACGCAACGCGCAAGCGCGGATCCTTCAACTCGACCATGAGCGCCTCCAGTGCTGCGATTGGTGCTACACCTGCCAACACACTTGAACGGGCGTGGGTTATCGCCTGCATGCGCATCGCGGTCTCTTCAGCGGTGCTTGCAGCAGCGATGCGCTGCACCTGCGGCAACATCTCTTCATTGATCAGGTCAACCCCGGAATCCATCTGAACGATGAACACATCGCGATACAGGCCCATGAGGTCAATCAACGCGCGGTCCACTTGATCGCGAACCGTGCGAGTGCGTCTGGACTTCTGACGCTTAGCAAGTTCTTTCTTGGCAGCCTCTTGGGAACGTCGCAATTGTCCTTTGAGCCGAATCCCTTCGTCTACACCAAAACTGGCATTGAGTTGCTCGGCTTCAACAACTTCAAGCGGCTCGGTAATCGAGTCAGCATCTTCGGTGGCCGACTCCAAGAGTTCTTGCGCACTGATGAAGCAAGAAGGAACATCGCGAAGGTTCAGTGGAATACGCAAAATGGTTTGGCGACGAGTGCGCACGCCTTCATCCCGAGCCAATGCACGAGCCCGGCCGATGTGACCCTGCGCTGCGCGCGCAGCAAACCCTGCGATGACCGGATCAACGGAGTAGTTGGCAGATAACAGCCCTGCAACATCCTTGGTGGATGGAGTGCGCAGCCCCACGTGTCTGGTGCGGGAACGGATAGTGGGCAGCACGTCTTCGGTACTGGGCGCACACAACACCCACACCGTGTGAGGCGTGGGTTCCTCAAGGGACTTCAGTAGAACGTTTACCGCGCGTTCGCCGAGCCGGTCGGCATCTTCAATGACAATCACCCGCCATGGCGCTTCGACCGGAGACATAGAGGATCGACGAACCAACTCACGGGTGTCTTCAATGGAATAGACGATGCCTTCGGGAACGATCACCTCAACATCGGAATGCCCGCCCATCGGAGCAGTGCGGCAGGCCTTGCACACGCCACAACCATTTTCCGGGCACACCAATGCAGCAGCAAAGAATGTGGCCGCCGTAGATCGGCCCGAACCAGGCGGACCAGTGATCAACCACGCATGAGTCATGGCATTGCCCGGTTCACCGCGCGTGATCAAATCGGCATCGGCAACTGCTCGAACTAGATTCTCAGTCACTTCGGGCTGACCGATCAGACCCGCCCAGATCGGTGGCGCTGTATTCACGGCCGCCGCATTCACGCTGGTGAATCCATTGCTTGAGTGATGCGCGCGTAGATAACGTCGGCTATCTCATCAACTGGCCGACTCGCATCGATGAGCAGGTAACGCTGCGGATCCTTTTGCGCAAAGGAAACGAAAGCCGCGCGCACCAGCCGGTGATATTCGACTGGCTCTGCTTCAAGGCGGTCTGGTTCCGGCCTGCGCGAAAGTCCGATCGCCGGATCAACGTCTAACACGATGGTTAGATCAGGTACCAAACCGCGAGTTGCCCACAAACTCAGGTCGCGAACTTCCTGCTCACCAAGTTCACGCCCCACTCCTTGGTAGGCAACGGAGGAGTCCAAGTAACGATCACAAATAACGACGTCGCCTCGTTCGAGAGCTGGCCTGATGACTCGGGCTGCATGATCAG
Source organism: Candidatus Nanopelagicales bacterium (assembly GCA_044341115.1). GTDB lineage: Bacteria > Actinomycetota > Actinomycetes > S36-B12 > S36-B12 > CAIXFB01. Next base: position 12,078 of record JBIISH010000009.1, on the reverse strand, counting down.
CGCGCGATGCAGCGAATAACAATGCCTCGGCGCGATCATCAAGCCCCGCATTTTCAGGACTGAGTACGACTGTTCGCATCTGTTCAGCTGCCGGGGTGCCGCCTGGCTCACGTGTGCGCGTGATGGACACACCCTGCGCGGTGAGTCTTTGGGCAAGCAGCGCTTCCTGAGTGGATTTGCCCGCGCCCTCGCCACCTTCGAACGCGATGAAGAAACCAGCCATGAAATTTGCGCCGACCTACGCGCTCGAACCCACGGAGACGGTTGCCTTCTTCGTCGCCTTCTTGGTGGTCTTCTTGGCGGATTTCTTCGCAGTCTTCTTCGCAGGTGCTTTGCGCGCTGCCCGTTTTGCCGGCTTGGTAGATGGCCCCTTAGCCAAACGCTCAGCAATGAGATCACTGGCCCGTTCGATGCTGACCGTCATGGGATCATCAGCAACCCGAAGCGTTGCATTTGTTTCACCGTCGGTCACGTACGCACCGAAGCGGCCCTCTTTGACAACGATGAGTTTGCCTGATGTTGGATCTGGGCCGATCTCGCGCAGCGGCGGGGCCGCCTGGCCACGCCCTCGGCGCACCTTGGGCTGGGCGTAAATGGCGAGTGCTTCTTCGAGGGTGATGTCGAAGATTTGCGCTTCGTTCTCCAGCGATCGGGAATCTTTGTCTTTGGTCATGTAGGGGCCGTATCGACCGTTTTGCGCGAGGATTTGCTCCCCATCAGTCGGATCCACACCCACCACGCGCGGAAGAGACAAAAGGCGCAGTGCCTCATCCAGTGTGACGGTGCTCGGCTTCATGTCAGAGAACAAAGATGCCGTGCGCGGCTTAGCCGACTTGGGCGAATCTTCAGGAAGCACTTCACTGACATACGGGCCATAACGACCAGATTTAGAAACAATGGTCAGACCGGTATCAGGGTCAGATCCCAACTCGCGATCACCCGAGGGTTCAAGCAGTAGCTCCTCTGCCTTTTCCGCGGTGAGTTCATCGGGTGCCAAACCGAGCGGAACATTTGCCCGCTCCTCGCCGCGCTCCACGTAGGCGCCATAACGACCCACGCGCAGCATGGCGTCGGTGCCACGAATTGGCATCGTGGCGATTCCGCGGGCATCAATCGCACCCAGGTCCTCAGTCAAGTGCTTCACGCCAGGGAAAGGTCCACCGAGGCTTTGGCCTCCGCGCCAGAACGCTTCGAGTTGCTCGACCCGGTCGATCTCACCGGCGGCGATCAGGTCAAGAACGTTTTCCATGTTGGCCGTGAACTGGTAATCGATCAACTCGGAGAAATGCTCTTCGAGCAGGCGCACCACAGCAAAGGCAGTGAAGCTGGGCACCAGCGCCGATCCCTTCTTCCACACGTAGCCGCGATCGATGATCGTCGCCATGATCGATGCGTACGTGGACGGGCGGCCAATTCCCAATTCTTCAAGTTTGCCCACAAGTGATGCCTCGGTGTAACGGGCGGGCGCCTTGGTGGTGTGGCCATCAGCGGTGAGACTGTTCGCCATCACCGTTTGCCCCTCGATCAACGGAGGCAGCTCACTGTCCTTGCTTTCGTCGTCGTTGTTTACGTCAGCAAGGGCCGCGGTGAAGCCGGCAAAAACGGTGACGGTTCCTGAAGCGGTGAACTCAACGGAACGGCCATCGTTGGTGGTGGTACCAAGCTTGGCGGTGGTGGTGGCCAACTGCGCGTTGATCATTTGCGATGCAACAGTGCGCTTCCAGATCAACTCATACAGCGTGAATTCATCACCAACGATTTCACCGGAAACTTCAGCAGGAGTGCGGAATACATCTCCGGCAGGCCGAATAGCCTCATGCGCTTCTTGCGCGTTCTTCACTTTGCTGGCGTGCGTGCGAACTGTGGGGTTGACGTATTCAGGGCCATACAACTCAGCGGCCTGACTGCGAGCGGCATTGATGGCCTGCTCGGACAACGAGGTGGAGTCGGTACGCATGTAGGTGATGTAGCCGTTTTCGTAGAGACTCTGCGCAATGCGCATGGTGCGCTGGGCACCCCAACGCATTCGACCGGATGCCTCCTGCTGCAGCGATGACGTGATGAACGGCGCTTTAGGGCTGCGTGAGAACGGCTTTTGCACCACAGAGTTGACGGTGAAATCCCGGCCCTGCAATGTACTGACGAGCACTTGTGCATCGGCCTCTTGCAAGTGAGCGGCACCAGACTTAGTCAACACACCGGTCTTATCAAAATCCGAACCCGATGCGACCTTTGCACCATCAAGGGCGGTCAGTTTCGCGGTGAACTCACCAGGAACAAACACACCCGACACATCCCAGTACGACGCAGCTGTGAAGGCGATGCGCTCACGTTCTTTATCCACGACGAGTCGGACAGCTACGGACTGCACTCGGCCGGCCGAGCGAGCTTCGCGACCGATCTTTTTCCAGAGCACCTCAGAAACGGGGTACCCGTAGAGCCGGTCCACCACTCGCCGGGTCTCTTGCGCGTTGACGAGGCACATGTCGAGTTCACGGGTGTTCGTGACAGCCTCAGTGATCGCTTCTTTGGTGATCTCGTTGAACACCATGCGCTTGACCGGGACCTTGGGCTTGAGGACCTCGAGCAGGTGCCATGAGATGGCCTCCCCCTCCCGGTCCTCGTCTGTTGCGAGGAGGAGTTCGTCGCTATCTTTCAGCGCCTTTTTCAGCTCGGCGATGGTCGCCTTCTTGGAATCGTGGATCACGTAGAAAGCCTGGAAGGACTCATCGACATTGACGGCGAGCTTGGCCCACGGCTTTTTACGGTCCTCAAGGGGCAGGTCTGAGGCCTTGGAGGCGAGATCGCGGATATGCCCAACAGAGGCCAGGACCGTGTAGCCGGCACCGAGGTAGCCGGCAATCTTCTTAGCCTTTGCGGGTGATTCGACGATCACCAAGGTTTTGCCCGACACAGCCACCCTTTCGATGAGATACACCTTTATATGGGACAAGCCCACACTCTTACGTTTCGATCAATGTTGGCGGCTATGACGGTAGGCCACACCCCTTGGCTGCTTCCCAACCACCCCTCCCGTTCCCTCAAGGCGACCCCCTGCACCATGAGGAAGCGAAGAGCCCGACTCCGCGAGGAATCGGGCTCTTCGACGTGCTGTGTTCCTATGCCTTGACTTCCTCGACGAACTCGCCAACCGCGATCGGGCGACGCTTGGAAATGACAACCGCGATGACCACGATCGCCAGTGCGCCGAGCGAGATTGCCCAACGAAGGGCCGTGTTCTCGGAGGTGCCGATGCTCATGGCCACAACGGCCGGAGCGATCAACAGTGCGACCAGGTTCATCACCTTGATCAGCGGGTTGATGGCCGGGCCAGCAGTGTCCTTGAACGGATCGCCAACGGTGTCACCGATAACAGTGGCCGCGTGCGCCTCGGAGCCCTTGCCGCCCAGGTGACCGTCTTCGACGAACTTCTTGGCGTTATCCCATGCCCCACCGGAGTTGGACAGGAAGACGGCCATCAGAACACCGGTTGCGATCGTGCCCGCGAGGTAAGCGCCGAGTGCGCCCACGCCGAGGCCGAAACCAACCGCGATCGGGGTAAAGACAGCGAGGATGCCCGGGGTGATCAACTCACGCAGCGAATCGCGCGTGACGATGTCGACGACCTTGCCGTACTCCGGCTTCTCGGTGCCTTCCATGATTCCGGGGTGCTCGCGGAATTGACGACGCACCTCGAAGATCACTGCGCCCGCTGCACGCGATACCGCGTTGATGGCAAGACCGGAGAACAGGAACACAACGGAGGCGCCGATGATCAGGCCCACGAGGTTCGAGGGGCTGGCCACGTCGAGAACGCCTAGGTACTGAAGTGCGTTCGGCACGAGGGATAGATCAACATCGCCAGCCTTTGCAGCCGCGCCCACGATCGCATCGCGGAACGCACCGAACAGCGCGGTCGCTGCCAGAACTGCAGTAGCGATCGCGATGCCCTTGGTGATGGCCTTGGTGGAGTTACCCACTGCGTCGAGACGGGTGAGGACTGCAGCGCCTTCAGGGGTCACATCGCCCGACATCTCGGCGATGCCCTGTGCGTTGTCAGCAACAGGACCGAAGGTGTCCATCGAGACGATGACGCCCACCGTGGTGAGCAGGCCTGTGCCCGCGAGTGCAACGGCGAACAAGCTGAGCAGTACCGAGCCGCCACCGATGAGGAACGCACCGTAGACAGCCGTGGCAATGAGCAGTGCCGAGTAGACAGCTGATTCCAGTCCGAGCGAAATGCCCGAAAGGATGACCGTGGCAGGTCCAGTGAGCGAAGTCTTTGCGACGTCGTCAACCGGACGGCGGTTGGTCTCGGTGAAGTAAGCCGTGAGCTGCTGAATGAGCGCTGCAAGCACAATGCCGATGAACACCGATCCGATGACGTACCAACGCGGATCAACTGAGATGCCTTCGATCTGAGCAGCGTCGCCGCCGAGAGACACGATGCCTTCCCATGACTCGGGAACCCATACCCATACGGCGATCACAACGAGTACCGCAGAAATCGCAGCGGAGATGAAGAAGCCGCGGTTGATCGGCGCCATACCTGACTTATCGCCAGCACGGGGAGCAACAGCGAAGATGCCGATGATCGCGGTGATGACACCAATGGCGGGGATGATCAACGGAAGGACCAAGCCGAGTTCACCGAAGGCAACCTTGCCCAAGATGAGCGCGGCGACCAGGGTCACTGCGTAGGACTCGAACAGGTCGGCTGCCATTCCGGCGCAGTCACCCACGTTGTCGCCAACGTTGTCTGCGATCGTGGCTGCGTTGCGGGGGTCATCCTCGGGGATGCCCTGCTCAACCTTGCCGACCAAGTCAGCGCCGACGTCGGCTGCCTTCGTGAAGATGCCACCACCCACGCGCATGAACATCGCGAGCAGCGCGGCACCGAAGCCGAAGCCCTCAAGAACCTTGGGTGCTTCGCCTGCATAGATGAGCACCACGACTGCGGCGCCGAAGAGACCAAGTCCAACGGTGAACATGCCTGCGACACCACCGGTGCGGAAGGCGATCTTCATGGCCTTCTGCTCACCGGACTCGTTTGCGGCGGCGGCAACGCGGACGTTTCCGCGAACTGCCAGCCACATGCCCATCCAGCCGGTGATGCCGGAGAAGACGCAACCCACCAGGAAGAAGATGCTTCGGCCGATTCGCTCGGCGTTGGTCTCTGCTGGTAGCAGGAAGAGCACGAAGAAGACGATGACCGCGAAGATCGCGAGCGTCTTGAACTGCCTCGTGAGGTAGGCGGATGCACCTTCTTGGATCGCGCCAGCGATCTCCTGCATCTTCGCGGTTCCCTCACTTGCGGAGAGCACCTCACGGACAAGAATTGCGGCGACGACTAGCGCCACCAGGGCGATGGCAGCCACGACGATGAGAATCGTCGTGTTGCTGCCGCTCAGCTCGATCATTGGTCTCCTCGTTGAGTCCGGGATTGGGTCGCTTAGGACCTCGTTGAGTCACAAGTGTGAGCACGGCCGGAAGGCCGTGCAACGCGCCAGAGTCTACGCATCTCGAGCACCCTGATCTGCCAGGGGCGAGTACACGTGACGTATGTCGCACTCCATGAGGCCATGCACACGCTTACGTGACCGTGACGCACCCGCAGACCAGAATGTGGATATGTCAACGCCTGGGTCTTCCGTGGTTGACCGGTTGGCGGCCGGTCGGGAGGCGTGCGTACAGGCCATCCGCATAGAGGAAGCAAGGGTTGGGGAGCGCGCGTCATGGCCGGACTGGACCCCCCAGGCGGTCCGCGAGGCATACGCGGGGATCGGAGTCAGCGAACCGTGGCGGCACCAGGTCAGCGCTGCGCAATCTGCACATTCCGGTCAACACACCGTGCTGGCAACCGGAACGGCATCGGGAAAGTCTTTGGCTTTCACGTTGCCTGTCCTGGCGGCACTCGAATCCAATCGTCGGGCTACGGCTCTCTACATCTCGCCCACAAAGGCCCTCGCCGCTGATCAACTTCGATCTCTGGAATCCCTGGGTCTGCCCTGGCTACGACCTGCCACCTACGACGGCGATACTCCGACTGATGAACGCACATGGGCCCGAGCGCACGCCAATTACCTGCTGACCAACCCAGACATGCTGCATCACTCGATGCTGCCGGGGCATGCACGTTGGGCGTCTTTCTTCAGGCATCTGGAATTCATCGTGGTTGATGAGTGCCATACATATAGAGGGGTGCTGGGCGCACATATGAGTGCGGTGATTCGCCGGCTACGCAGGGTTGCCGCCCACTACAAATCCCACCCGGTGGTCATCTGCGCATCAGCCACGATTGGTGAACCCGAGGTGGTGGCCTCCCGGTTGATCGGAGCTCCCGCAGTGGCGTTCGCTGAAGACACATCCGCATCCCCCGGCCGGACGATTGTCTTATGGCAGCCGCCTGAAACAGAAGATGGACGACGCAGTGCTGTTGCCGAAGCGGCTCTTCTCCTTCCTGAACTTGTTCTGGCAGATCGACAAACCCTGATCTTCGTACGCAGTCGTCGAGGCGCCGAGTTCGTAGCCAGCACCGCACACAATCAACTCGCCCAGCTTGCACCGGCTGCCGCCGCGCGTATCGCTTCTTACCGAGGTGGGTACTTGCCAGAAGAACGACGAGACCTTGAAGCGCGGCTGCGATCACGCGACGTGCTCGGGATCGCAAGCACATCTGCCCTCGAGTTGGGTATCGATATCAGCGGCCTTGATGCAGTGATCACCGCTGGTTGGCCCGGTACCCGCGCATCGATCTGGCAGCAATTCGGGCGGTGCGGTCGCGATGAGGAACCGGGGCTGGCAATTTTCATTGCGCGTGAAGATGCGCTCGACACGTACTTAGTGCATAACCCCGATGCACTTTTTGATGCACCCGTTGAAACAACGGTCTTTGATCCCGCTAATCCATATGTACTGAGCGCCCACTTATGCGCCGCCGCCGCCGAGGTCCCTCTGACCAGCGCTGACATCGAGGATTGGTTTGGTCTCCCAGCACTCAAGATCGTCGACGATCTCACCGAGACAGGCATGCTGCGCAAGCGGCCCAACGGCTGGTACTGGACCAAACGCGAGCGCGCGAGCGATCTTGCGGATCTGCGCTCAACTGGCGGAGCCCCAATCCTGATCACCGAGCGCGGCACGGGGCGGCTCCTGGGAACGGTTGATGCAGCGTCGGCTCACCAAATGGTGCATCCGGGCGCGGTGTATGTGCACCAGGGTCGTACCTACCTTGTGCATCAACTTTATCTGGACAACGACGTTGCGATCGTGAGTGAAGAGGAACTTGAATACACGACGTTTGCTCGTGACATCAGCGACATCCGCGTGATCGACGTGCTCGAGTCACGAATGCACGGTGATATTCGGGTGTGCACGGGCATGGTTGAGGTCACCTCTCGCACCGTTTCCTTTCAGCGCCGACACATCAATGGCACCAACCTTGGTGAGGTTGGATTAACTCTGCCTGAGCGGGCACTGCTCACCCGCGCAGTGTGGTGGCAAGTTCCCGAGGCGGAATTTGCTGCCCTCAACATCGATGCAGATGCAATCCCGGGCACGGTTCATGCGATGGAGCACGCTGCGATTGGAATGCTGCCACTTTTCGCCACCTGCGATCGCTGGGACATTGGCGGGGTTTCCACCCGCATGCATCCAGACACCGGAATGCCCACGATCTTTATTTACGACGGTTTTCCTGGCGGAGCCGGATTCGCGGAACACGGTTACCACCACACGCAGCAATGGTTAGAGGCAACTCGTGATGTGGTGGCTTCGTGTCGATGCGCAACCGGTTGCCCCTCATGCATTCAGTCACCGAAATGTGGCAACGGCAATGACCCTCTCGATAAAGCGGGATCGATCGCGTTGCTCAATGTGCTTAGCGCTCAACCTGCTCAGCGCAACTGATCCGAACTCAACCGAATCTCAAATAGCCGATCATCCCGTTCACTGATCGTGAGCAGACTCTGCCCATCCGCGCTCCAAGTGATCGCTTCCCCTTGCACCTGGAATGGCAACTCGATGGTGGACTGCACACGCCCCGGCGGTAATCCCCGGAAGATTTGCGCATCCAAGTAATCCCGCAGCACGTACCGATCACCTCGTGGAGATACTGCCCCATCTGTGATGAGCCCTCCTTGGGATTGGATACGTCTGGCTACATTCACCCCAGATATCTTCAGTGCTTTCGGCAGCCGATACATCGCACCTGCTGCAAGTTTCTTCGTCACCAGCCACAGTTGCGTAGAGCGTGGGTCAGCAAGGATCGTTTCGGCATCGTGGGAGCCATCGCTGTAGCGCACGCGGTAGGTCACAGCCGCCTTCGTGCGGTTGCCTAACTTCTTCGGCTCACGAACCTGATGAATCCGAACTTCTGGCCAGCTCTGCCGGTTATCACCAATGTCGGCAAGCCACAGAACTGATCGACCCTTAGCATCGACCCCCGCAGCCATTGCTTCGAAATCCCGTGCTTGGACCCCGCGCAGGTTGAGCTCGGCAACTACGGCGCAGGTTTTTGTGCTGAGGCCATACACCCGTGCGGCATCGCCGGAATCGTTATGCACCCACACCACGTCTGCGTGCCGGCGCGAGGTGGCCATGCCACTGATTTCACTCAAGCGCGGATCGCTGACCGTGCAGAGCGTTCGCTGCGAGGTGGCAGCCTGCGCAAGTGGAGCGGCCGTGATCAACATGATCAGGCCGAGTGCGGCAGCGAGTGCGCGGATCACACCGACCAGAGTGCGGCGGCGAATACCGTGCTGACCATTGACACCAACACAACCAAGGTCACAATTCTGCGGGTACGAGCACTCATGCCCCCCACCCTATGCAAGATCACCCTTTGCAGGATGAGGGGCATGAGTTCACATGCGGGTAGGCCTACTTCAGGCCGAGCACCTGCTCGATCGGGTTGATCAGGAAGTAGACCATGAATGCGATCGACACAACCCACATCAACCAGTTGACCTCGCGTGCTTTGCCGAGGAACAGCTTGATAACAACGAAGGCTACGAAGCCCGCGCCGATGCCATTTGTGATGGAGTAGGTGAACGGCATGATCGCGATGATGAGGAACGCCGGGATGCCGATTTCGTAGTCGGTGAAATTAATGTGACGGATTTGCGTCATCATCAAAAAGCCCACCACGACCAATGCAGGGGTTGCCGCCTCGTGCGGAATTATTGTGACGAGCGGTGAGAAGAACATCGCGATCAAGAACAACGCACCGGTGACTAGTGATGCGATACCTGTGCGGGCTCCCTCACCGATTCCCGAGGCCGACTCAATGTATGAGGTGTTGCTCGAAGTCGATGACACACCACCTGCAATGGCAGAGAGCGAGTCAACGACCAAGATCGATTCGAAGTGCGGAATCGTGCCATCTTCCTCGAGGAGTTCAGCCTCAGTAGCCAAACCAAATGCAGTGCCCATCGTGTCGAAGAAATCACTCAGCATGAGCGAGAAGATCGCCAGAATCGCAGCAATGACTCCGATCGCCTCAAAGCTGCCCAACAGGTTGAACTGGCCAAGTAGGCCAAGATCTGGGCTACTGATCACTGATTCGGGCACAGCCGGAACGTTCAGACTCCAACCCAGCTCATTGGCAACCGATCCATCCGCGCCGATTCGAGGACCAACTCCGGCAACGATCTCAACAATGACCGCAAGCACCGTCGTCGCCAAGATTCCAATCAGAATGGCGCCACGAGTCTTGCGGGCAACAAGCACGATGGTGAGGAGTAGGCCGAAAATGAAGACGAACATTGGCCACCCGGCGAGTTGACCGAATGAACCGAAGGAGATGAGCGGAACGCCTGGGCGCACGATGCCCGCGTCTACCAAACCGATCACGGTGATGAACAAACCAATTCCCACACCGATCGCGTACTTCAGTTGCTCGGGTACCGCAGTGAAGACAGCCGAGCGGAAACCGGTCAGCACGAGCAACAGAATCAATATTCCTTCGATGACCACCAAACCCATCGCGTCAGCCCAGGTCATTTGGGGCGCAAGAGTGAACGCAACGAATCCGTTCAGCCCGAGACCTGCTGCTACCGCCATGGGGAATCGACCGATCGCACCCATCAACATGGTCAGCAAGCCGGCCACGAGCGCGGTGGCTGCTGCAACCATCGTGATCGACTTCACGACGTCATCGGTATTGCCGATGAACATTCCGTTGACATCTTTGGCAGTGCCAATGATCAGTGGGTTCAGCACCACGATGTATGCCATCGTGAAGAAGGTGACAAATCCGCCACGAATTTCACGGCTATATGTTGAACCACGGGCTGAGAGGCTGAACCAACGATCAAAGCCGCTAACAGGTGTGGTGGAAACGGGAGTGGACACAATGCCTCCGACGAGAACAGTGAATGGGTGACTCGGCCATTAACTGGCCGAACAGGCCGAAGATTAGCGTCTGTAGAAGAATCTGTATCGAGATAAGGAGGATTAATCGTGTCACGTCACCATGCCAGCGATGAAAATGCGCTCCTGCCCGTTGCACTAGGCACCATTGCGTGGCTCGGTTCCCTTGTCTATGTGACGGTTGTGACAGGTGTGGAACCAGTGCAAGGTCAGGTGTGGTGGTTTGCCGTGACAGTGATCGGATCACTCAGTGGAATTTTCGGACTCGTGTTTTTGCGGTGGCGAATGAAACGAAAGCGCGAACGGGCCTAGCCCTCTTTAGTCCTCGACAGGTACTGCTTCGGAGTGCGCGCCGCAGCCATATGCGAGCGACACCATCCGGCCATCGGCCGGAGCCAATACGTTCGCGCACACCCCAAATGCCTGTCCCATGGGCCCACCGATCGTGAGCAAGAAGCCACAGGTGCCACATGACTCAGGTGCGGCAATCGCCATCGGAGCCTCAGGTCCAAAATCGCCTTCTTGCCAGCGGTCAGCCGCCTCATCGCGACCCAGTACCGAGAGCACTCGCACCCGACCCAGCCCGATCTCCCAAACACCTGGAGACAGTGGAGATTGCGATGCCACCGATTCAAGATCATCCTCGGCAGAAAGCCCAGCGGTGAGATCTAGCTGTGCAACGAGTCGAGGGTCGTTCTCCGCAGTGGGGAGAACGTCGCCGATTCCAAGATCACCCGGAAGTAACCGCTCGCTCCACGGAACCCACGGAGGAGCGATCAATGCTCCCTCGCCGGGCATGAGGACCACATCTGAAACAGTGATGGTTTTGGAGCGCGGTGCCCGCGCAACAGTGACCGCCCAGTGCCAACCGACGTAAGCAGGACTCGTACACGCAAACAAGTGAGTCGCAAGCCGCTCATCTTCCATTGCCATACCGGTGTGGTCCCCGACGAACTCACCATCGGATTCGATGAGGGCAGCTTCGCGGGCCAGGTCGAGGGCAGCCGCTAGGGCAGGGTCGGTTTTGAAGCTCGGTTCTGGGCTCTGGCTCACATCAGGATTGTGGCCCACGACAAAGCAACTCCGCACGGCGGGTAGTGTCAACGTCATGCGCGCACGCTCACGCTTTGCCCTTGTCTCCCTTTCCCTGCTTAGCCTGGCTGCACTTGCTGGGTGCACAAAGCCAGCCCCGGGCGCAACCGTGTTCGCTAGTACGCATTCTGAGTACCGTGAAGCCTCCTGCTGGGCGTTCGAATCCGAAGTCCTTAACCCAGGCGACTGCGCCCAAGAGGTGATCGAACAGGCCCTCACCGGCGATGCGGTTTCTGAGATTCCCGTGGTTCCGGGGCAGACAATCGGCATCAGCGTTGACCCCGTTGTGGCTGATCAAGGCTGGTATCCGGTGTTGGGCAATCAGCGGCTCACCAGTTCACCAGTCACAACCACCTACTACCGGTTTACCTACCCAGATCTTCAGGCCATTCCAGCTGATGGCCTTGCCCTGCAAATCGTTGCTGGTGCCGGAGAAGAGACCCGCGGCATCTGGGTCTTCAAACTCGTGCGACCCTAGAGCAAGACTAAATATCTAGATCATTGGCGACCGCGTGCAAAACCGCTGCAGTCTTTTGCGCCATCGCATCGGTGGGGTACTTACCTCGGCGCAATTGGTTAGAGACGCTATCAAGAAGTTTGATGACGTCTTCGATG
>JBIISH010000151.1:0-4816 GCA_044341115.1 Candidatus Nanopelagicales bacterium | reverse complement strand
TGGCTTCGCGAATTTCGGCGGCCGGCGGAGCGGCACGAACGGTACGGAAAGCGGTGATGTCTTCCACTTCCCAGCCCAATTCCACGAGACCGGCAACCAAAGTGTCGGTGGCAATGTCTGCACGCGGGAGGAAAACGCGGTTGATCGGGTCCATGAGTGAGTCATAGGGCGGCCATTCTTCAAGAAGGGCAGCCGTGTTGGAGTCATCGGCGGGAACCAGATCCGGGCGAACACCGAATTCGATCAATGCCGCAACGGTCGGAGCTCCCACAGCTGCAACTTTGAGACCGGCAAATGAGCGGGCGTCGAGCCCGTACTCCTCAAGCTTTTCCCGAATTGCCCGCACCGCGTTGACCGAGGTGAAGCCAATCCACTCATAGCGACCAGAGACCAGTCCGTGCACAGCACGATCAATTTGCTGAGGCGTGCGAGGGGGCTCGACCGAGATGGTGGGCACCTCAAGTGGCACCGCACCATGACCGCGAAGCACGTTCATCAGGGAACCTGAGTTGTCTTGGGTGCGTGGAATCAAAACCCGCCATCCAATGAGCGACTTCGACTCGAACCAGTTCAACTTCTCGCGCTGCAAGACAACCTCGCCGATGACGACCATGCCTGGCCCAGAATGCTTGGAAGCCTTTGCCGCGACTCCGATGTCTTCGAGTGAGGAAACAACGCTGTTCTGATCCACTGTGGTGCCATTACGTGTGATGGCTACCGGGGTGGTGCCTTCGCGGCCAGCCTCGATGAGCGCAGCGGCGATCGCACTGAGCTTCTCTGCAGCATTGAGCAGAACAACAGTGGCCTTGGTCGTTGCCAAATCCGTCCATGAAATGTCGCTGGCGTTCGCGTCAATGACCCGCACCTCACGTGCTTTGCCCGCCATCAATCCGAAGCCGGCGTAAATCGGCACGCCCGTAACTTCACTCACACCCGGTGCTAGCTCGAAGGCGATGTGCGCCTTGGAGAGTGCAGCCGCCTCAGTGCCGAGTCCACCTTCAAGTGACAGATCCCCTCGCACCAATCGCACAACCTGTGAGCCTTCTTTTGCAGACTCGATCGCCGGCTTGATCCGCTCGGAGGGTGTGGCGTTGTCTTCGAGCACAACAACCCGGGCATCGGGACGAATGTGCGCAGCAGCTGTGACCTCGGCGCCTGAATCGGCGATGATCACTGCCGCATCGGCTATGAGGCGCGTCGCGCGGACAGTGAGTAGGTCGGGATCACCCGGGCCAACTGCAACAAGTGAGACGGCGCCAATAGCCGGCTTGGCAGCGGCCGACTTGCGGGCAGGTGCCACAACCTCGGGAATGTCTTCAGCAGGAGTGGGTTTCGGTGCCGCAGTCTTTGCTGCCGTCGCTTTCTTCGCAGGCTCCTTCTTCGCAGGCTCCTTTTTGGAGGGCTCCTTTTGGGAAGGCTCCTTGACCGCTTTAACTGAAACTGTTTTAGCGGGGACTGCCTTTGCGGGAGCTGCCTTTGCTGGCGCTTTGTTTGCCACGTTTGCCTTCTTTGTCGGTTCTGCCTTGGCTGAATTTGGAGTCTTTTTCGCGGTCATACGGTCATCGCCTCCGGCAACGTCTCTTCGGTTCTTCGTTGCTCATGGAAGGCAAGTATTTGTAACTCGACGGCGAGGTCTACCTTTCGAACTTCGACGTCTTGCGGTACTACCAAGACCGCCGGTGCGAAGTTGAGAATGCTTCGGACTCCCGCATCGACAAGCCGGTCACACACATCTTGAGCAGCATCTGCAGGTGTGGCGATAACGCCAATGTGCGCACCACACTCGCGTACCACCTTTTCCAGATCGCCCATCGAGCTCACGGTGATCACCTGGTCACCCACCGAGACTGATTCACCGACGATGTCTGGGTGGGTATCGATGAGGCCGACGACTCGAAAGCCTCTACTGGCGAAGCCGCGATAGGACACCAGTGCGTGACCTAGATTTCCCACCCCAACAATGACGACGCCCCACGGCTGCGTGAGCCCTAATTCGCGGGCGATGTGGTAACTCAGGAACTGGACGTCGTAGCCCACTCCCCGTGTGCCGTAGGAACCGAGGTGCGACAAATCCTTGCGCAATTTTGCCGAACTGACTCCGCATGATGCAGCGAGTTCTTCACTCGAAACAGTCGTGGAACCGACTTCCAACATGCCGACCAAAACGCGGTGATAGATGGGTAGGCGGGCAACGGTTGCATCGGGGATGCCACGACCGTTGAGACGGGTGATGGGAAGAGACACGGTGCTCCAGCTGGCTTTGCGAGGGTGTTCACGCCGATATGCGAGGGCTTCAGGTTAGGCATTGGAGAACAAAGTCACAAAGTTGACCGGACGTTTACGTCCGATTATCGGTTAATCGGCTCCTCAGACGCTCAGCGTCAACCCGAAAAAAGCTGAATTGCCGGCCATCTACCAACACCACCGGAATCTCCTCCGCATAGCGCCCTGCCAAAAGTGGGTCGTCAAAAATCGACACGATGTCAAAATCTTCACCGACCTGGGCGCAGACTTCCGCAACCACGCGCTCCGCTTCCTCGCACAAATGGCAGCCAGGTTTGCCGATCACGGTGACCCGGAGAGGCGAGCCATCAGGGTGGGTCATGCCATGATTCTCGCGAACCCGGCGCAGTTCTCCGCAGCCGGCTACTCTTTCGAACATGGCACCCGTTCCACCAGCAGCGGAACATCTGCCAACCGAAGTCGTCGGTGCCGGTTTTTTCGATGTCGACAACACCATCATGCGCGGGGCCAGCATTTTTCATCTTGCAGTCGGCCTAGCCCGACGCAACTACTTCAGCATGAGTGAGATCTCCGGATTCGCGATCAAACAATTGAAATTTGTCACGAGCGGGTCGGAAAACCTTGAAGACATGGCATCGATCACCGAATCAGCACTTTCCTTTATTGAAGGCCGCGATGTGGCTGAGTTGGAACATCTCGGCGAGGAGATTTTCGACGACGTCATGGTCGACAAACTCATCCCCGGAACAATGTCGCTGGCCCAGGCTCATCTCGATGCGGGTCAACCTGTGTGGCTCGTGACCGCAACTCCAGTAGAAATTGCAAGCCTGATCGCTCGCCGGCTCGGCCTGACCGGCGCGCTGGGAACAGTTTCGGAAATCGTTGATGGCAGGTACACCGGAAAACTCGATGGTCCACCGTTGCACGGGCTCGCAAAGGCCGAGGCGGTGCGCGCATTAGCTCGTGCACAAAACATTGACCTGGCCGCGAGTTCTGCGTACTCGGATTCCATCAACGACATTCCCATGCTCAGCTGCGTGGGCACTGCATACGCGGTTAACCCTGACCCCGAACTACGGGCATACGCGAAGGCAAACGACTGGCGGATCCGAGATTTTCGTCGCCGGGCTCACATGCGCAGGTACGCCCTCCCCGCCGCTGCCGCCGCCGGCGGCTTGGCCCTTGGCATGGCTAGCGGACTGGCCGCAGCCAAACTCAAAGGTCGCTAGTTAGCACTCAGCCGAAAACTGAAGGGCGTTTGGCGAGCAGGTCATACAACTGTTGCTGGATCCGCTCGCGCACTCGATCGGTCAAATCAAAAACCAGCATCGGATCTTCGGCAGCACCTTCGGGGAAGCCATCCGTAGGGATCGGCTCACCGAAGTGAATAAACCACTTACTAGGCAGCGGGATAGCACCTAATGGACCCAGCCACGGAAAGGTCGGCGTGATCGGGAAGTACGGCAGACCAAACAAGCGCGCCAGCAACTTGGCATTCCCGATCATGGGATAGATCTCTTCGGCTCCGACGATCGAGGTGGGGATGATCGGCGACTTTGTGCGCAACGCGGCCGCAACAAAACCACCTCGGCCAAACCGCTGCAAGCGGTAGCGCTCGCTAAATGGCTTGCCAATTCCCTTGAAGCCTTCGGGCCACACCCCAACAACCTCACCGGCACCGAGCAACCGCTCCGCATCGGGATTGCAGGCGAGGGTGTGCCCAGCCTTTCGCGCAAGATCAGCAACCACCGGAAGTTGAAAAACCAAGTTCGCCGCGAGCATGCGCAGGTTCCTGTGCGCAGGGTGCTCGTCGTGCAAGGCAACCTGGGTCATGATCGCATCGAATGCAACCGTGCCTGAATGGTTAGCTACCACAAGAGCAGCCGATTCCGCCGGAACGTTTTCCAAACCAGATACTTCAACGCGGAACCAATTTCGGTAGAGCGGGCGCACCATGTTGAGCAGCACTTTGTCGGTGAACTCTGGATCGAATCCAAAATCATCAATCGAGTAATCGCCATTCATCCGGTTCGAGATGAAGTCCAGCAAACTCTCATCCACATGCTGCGGATCGACTTCGAGATCACATTGGGGAATCACCGGCTCCGGAGTAACGGGCTGCGGAGTAACGGGCTGCGGAGTAACGGGCTGCGGGCCAGTGTTGCCGACGAGCCGAGCGGCTTTGCTCGGCCCGATGGCATCCGGGTTACCTGATTCAGCCTTCGAAGGATCCATCGGACTCCTCCTTTCGGGCGAACGACATAAACGCAGCTGCGCTGGAGTAATCGGGAACAAATCCGATTGCTCGTTCGATCGCCGAGGTATCTAGCACCCGACCGTAGGTGAGGTAACGAATTTGTTCCGAAGACAAATCTGCGTAGCGGGCTGCTGCAACTGTCCGGCCAAGAGTCGACAACATGAAGGAAGGCATTGGAACAAACTGCTTATGCATCCAGCGCACTGCCTGAGAAAGTGTCACAGCACCTGGGCCGGCCACGTTGAAGATTCCGTCGGCTCGAACGTCGACGCAACTCTTAATCGCCCGCATCCCATCATCTTCATGCACGAACTG
>JBIISH010000150.1:0-4839 GCA_044341115.1 Candidatus Nanopelagicales bacterium | reverse complement strand
CTTCTGCTTCGCCCAGCCCGCAAAATTGCGGCCGTCGTAAGCGATGTCAAGGCGAATACGAATCAGCCCGCCTCCGAGACGATCGGTGACGGGCTGCTCGGGTGAACTAGGTGCTGTCAGGACTTGTCCTCATCAGCTGTGGTGTCTTCAACGATCTCTTCAACAACTGCTTCGGATGCATCGGCCGACTCTTCATCGACGATCGTTTCCTCGGCGGCATTGATGTCAGTCACTGCCTCATTTGCTTCAGTCATTTCGGTCACCTCGGTCGCATCAGATGCTGTGGTCGCGGCAACCGTAGCAGCGGCCTTCTCCTTAGCGGCACGTTTTGTTGCACCTGTTGCCTCAGCAACAACCTGCTCGGCCATCGGCTCAACGAGCTCAATGATCGCCATGGGTGCGTTATCGCCCTTACGGTTGCCGATCTTCACGATGCGGGTGTAGCCACCTGGGCGACCAGCAAAGTTCGGACCGATCTCCGTGAACAGCGTGTGCACCACGGACTTGTCGCGGACCACAGTCAGCACCCGACGACGAGCAGCGATATCGCCGCGCTTGGCGAAGGTGATGAGACGCTCGGCGAGAGGCCGCAACCGCTTGGCCTTGGCCTCGGTTGTAGTGATGCGGCCGTGCTCGAAGAGCGCCGTGGCCAGGTTCGCGAGCATCAGCCGCTCGTGCGCCGGGCCGCCTCCGAGGCGGGGACCCTTAGTTGGCGTTGGCATGTCGTACTCCTCAGTGATGCGGGTTCGTTGGGGGTCGGTCAGTCAGAACAGGATTAGAGCTGCTCGTCCTCGGGGTAGGCGAGGTCTTCGTCGTCCTCGTCCGTGAAGTAGACGGCTGCGCCGGGATCGAATCCGGGCGGGCTGTCCTTGAGCGCAAGGCCGAGGCTGATCAGCTTCACCTTGACCTCGTCGATCGACTTCTGACCGAAGTTGCGAATGTCGAGCAGGTCAGCCTCGCTGCGAGTGATCAATTCACCAACAGTGTGGATGCCCTCGCGCTTGAGGCAGTTGTACGAACGCACCGTCATGTCGAGCTGCTCGATCGGGGTGTTCAACTGCTCTGCAACGAATGCGTCCGTCGGTGATGGGCCGATCTCGATGCCTTCAGCGTCGACATTGAGCTCGCGTGCCAAACCGAAGAGCTCAACAAGCGTGCGACCGGCAGATGCCATCGCATCACGCGGCAACATCGACTGCTTGGTCTCAACATCGATGATGAGCTTGTCGAAGTCTGTGCGCTGCTCAACACGGGTGGCCTCAACCTTGTAGGTCACCTTGAGTACGGGTGAGTAGATCGAGTCAACCGGGATGCGGCCGATTTCTTGACCCACCTGCTTGTTCATGACCGAAGGCACATAACCGCGGCCGCGCTCAACAACGAGCTCGATCTCGATCTTGCCGGTGGCATTCAGGGTTGCAATGTGCAGGTCGGGGTTGTGTACCTCGACACCAGCCGGGGGCTGAATGTCTGCAGCGGTAACCGCGCCGGGGCCCTGCTTGCGCAGGTACATCACAACTGGCTCGTCGTGCTCCGACGAGACCACGAGACGCTTGATGTTCAAGATGATCTCTGTGACATCTTCCTTGATTCCGTCGAGCGTCGAGAACTCGTGCAGCACACCATCGATGCGAATGCTGGTAACTGCAGCACCAGGAATTGACGACAACAACGTACGACGAAGCGAGTTTCCGAGGGTGTAACCGAAACCTGGCTCCAGGGGCTCGAGCACGAACCGCGAGCGGAACTCGCTGATCTGCTCTTCCATGAGGATTGGACGCTGGCTGATGAGCACTGTGACTTCCTTCCCGCAACGACCGATATTTGAAGTTGCGACTCTTTCGAACTACGAGGGAATGGACTACTTGGAGTAGAGCTCGACGATCAGCTGCTCTTGGACCTGGGTATCGATCGCCGCACGAACCGGGATCGAGTGGACCAGGATGCGCATCTTCGATGGCACAACCTCGAGCCAACCAGGAACGGTGCGCTCACCGATTTCAGCGTGGGCAACAACAAACGGGGTCATTTCACGTGAACTCGGACGCACCTCGACGATGTCTTGGGGCGAAACGCGGTACGACGGGATGTTGACCTTCTTGCCGTTGACCAAGAAGTGACCGTGCGTGACCAACTGGCGAGCCATATCGCGAGACTTGGCGAAGCCGGCACGGAACACGACGTTGTCGAGACGGGTCTCGAGGATCTGCAGCAGGTTCTCGCCGGTCTTGCCGGACTGACGCTGTGCTTCCTTGAAGTAGTTACTGAACTGCTTCTCGAGGATGCCGTACATGCGCACTGCCTTCTGCTTCTCACGAAGCTGGAGCAGGTACTCGCTCTCCTTGGAGCGACCACGACCGTGCTGGCCGGGTGGGTACGGACGCTTCTCGAACGGGCATTTTGGCGATTCGCACTTGGCACCCTTGAGAAAGAGTTTCATCTTCTCGCGGCGGCACCGCTTGCAATCGGCAGCTGTATAACGCGCCATGGTTTCTACTCTCCTGTGTTTCTTCGCGCGATCAGACGCGTCGACGCTTGGACGGGCGGGTGCCGTTGAACGGCACGGGAGTGACGTCGGATATGGATCCGACCTCGAGGCCAGTTGCCTGGAGCGAACGAATCGCAGTTTCGCGACCCGACCCCGGACCCTTGACGAAAACGTCGACCTTGCGCATGCCGTGCTCCATGGCACGGCGGGCAGCGGCCTCAGCAGCGAGCTGAGCGGCGAACGGGGTGGACTTGCGGCTTCCCTTGAAGCCAACCTGTCCGGCGCTCGCCCAGGCAATCACAGCGCCCGAAGGATCTGTGATCGAGACGATGGTGTTGTTGAACGTGCTCTTGATGTGAGCGTGTCCGACAGCGATGTTCTTCTTTTCTTTGCGGCGCACTTTCTTGGCGCCAGCACCCTTGGGAGGCATCCGATGTCCTTACTTCTTCTTGCCGGCGACGGTCTTGCGCGGTCCCTTGCGGGTGCGGGCATTGGTGTGTGTGCGCTGTCCACGCACGGGGAGTCCCTTGCGGTGACGAATGCCCTGGTAGCAACCAATCTCAACCTTGCGGCGGATATCGGCAGCAACCTCGCGGCGAAGATCGCCTTCAACCTTGAGGTGGGCTTCGATCCAGTCGCGCAATGCGAGTGTCTGCTCGTCGGTGAGGTCCTTGGACTTCATGTTCGGGTCGATACCCGTCGCTTCGAGGGCCTTGGTGGCCTGCGAGCGTCCGACGCCATAGATGTAGGTCAGTGCGATTGCCATGCGCTTCTCGCGCGGCAGATCGACACCAATAAGGCGTGCCATGTGGCGTTCTCTCTTCTACTCGTTCACGGGGTCTGGCGAGGGTGATCTGTCCGGCCCGCCAAGGCCGGTCCTCGGCCCCGTGGCCGAGGGTGTCGTCCCCGCTTGCGCGAGGGGTCGGATCACTCTCTTAACCGGTCAGTTGGGTTATCTCCCCGGCTGACCGCCGTCAAAGGCTGGAATTAGCCCTGACGCTGCTTGTGGCGGACGTTCTCGCAGATGACCATGACTCGGCCGTGCCGACGGATGACCTTGCACTTGTCGCAGATCTTCTTCACGCTCGGCTGGACCTTCATGGCTTCTTCCTGTTCGTCCGGATCTTGGTTGGTGGACTTACGTTTTCGCAGGTACTACCGCTCTACTTGTAGCGATAGACGATGCGGCCGCGCGTGAGATCGTAGGGAGATAACTCCACTACTACTCGGTCGTCCGGCAGGATGCGGATGTAGTGCATTCGCATCTTGCCGCTGATGTGTGCGAGGACCTTGTGGCCGTTGTCTAGCTCCACTCGGAACATTGCGTTGGGCAGAGATTCGGTGATCGTGCCCTCAAGCTCGATCGCGCCGTCCTTCTTGCCCATACCCTCTGCTCTCCTCGGTTCGAACTGCCCCGGCACACGCAAACACACCCGCTTTACGCGGAAGGGTCACGCAGATGGACGGGGAAGCCCGATATCAGCCTCCGAAGGCTACGCCATCAGCCCCCGTGAGCCAAATCCGGCCCCCTTATTGGGCTTTCACCCCGCGGCGCATCGCTCCCCGAGCCTCTATCGGCGGTTCCCAGCAACCACACCACGGCTTTCACCGCCGGTTGAGGCTCAGCGACGCTGGCATCAGCGGAGGTGACACAAAGTTCGAGGCCCAAATTACGGCTGCGGGGACCGAATCGGGCGATAGCACCGCAAATTGGGCCTCGAACCTCGATGCGGGGTTGATCTAGAGGCGGAGGTCGTCAAGCGCCGTGAGCACCCAGGGGCCTTCTTCAGTGATCGCCACGGTGTGCTCCCAGTGGCTCGCCCAGGAGCCATCGTCAGTGGAAACCGTCCAGTCATCCTCAAGAACGCTGACGTGCCGCGCGCCCAGGGTGGCCATGGGCTCGATGGCTAGGGCCATGCCGACCTTGAGGTGCGGGCCCTCGCCAGGACGACCGTAGTTCGGCACGGGTGGATGCATGTGCATGCTGGTGCCGATGCCGTGGCCCACGTATTCCTCAACAACGCCGTAGTCACCGGCAGCGCGGATCACACTTTCCACGGCATGACCAATGTCGGAAAGACGATTACCCGCGCGCGCTTGGCCAAGACCAGACCACATCGCCTCTTGCGTAACGCGCGAAAGTTCAGCAACGTCAGGACTGACATCGCCAACAAGAACACTGATCGCTGCATCGCCATGCCAACCATCAATAATGGCGCCGCAATCAATCGAAATCAGATCGCCTTCACCGAGAACGCGATCGCCGGGAATGCCGTGCACAACTTCTTCGTTGACTGATGTGCAGATGGCCGCCGGGTAGCCGTGGTAACCAAGAAAAGAAGGCGTTGCAT
>JBIISH010000149.1:0-4855 GCA_044341115.1 Candidatus Nanopelagicales bacterium | reverse complement strand
ATCACCGAGGCAATATCGTCGCGTTTTGGCATCAGCGGGCCTGCGCCATTAGATCGGCAAATCGATCAAACAAATAATCGGCATCGTGCGGTCCGGCTGCGGCCTCTGGGTGGTACTGCACGCTGAATGCGGGAACGTCTAGGCACTCAAGGCCCTCAACTACGTCGTCATTCAAACACACATGCGAAACGCGAGCGTTGCCAAAAGGAGTGCTGAACGGCCCTTCACGCGGTGCATCAACAGCGAATCCATGGTTATGTGCGGTCACTTCGACCTTTCCTGTCGATAGGTCTTGCACAGGTTGGTTTATCCCTCTGTGGCCGTAGCGCAACTTGTACGTGGGAAGGCCAAGTGCTCGGCCGAGTATCTGGTTGCCGAAACAAATTCCGAATACTGGAACTCCCGCGGTGATTGCGGCCTGCATCACCTCGACTGCATGCTCGGCGGTGGCTGGATCGCCCGGTCCGTTGGAAAAGAACACCCCATCTGGTGCGATCTGGGATATCTGATCCCAATCAAAATTGGCCGGCACCACGTGCACTTCCATTCCGCGCTCTGCCATCCGATGGGGGGTCATCGACTTGATTCCAAGGTCGACGGCCACGACCGTGTAGCGGCGCCCACCGATGGCTGGGATCACATAAGGCTCGGCCGTTGTGACATCGCTCGTGAGGTCAGCCCCTTGCATGAGCGGCGATGCGAGCACTGCCTCAAGCAATGTTGAATCTGGGGCTCCTGCAGCCGCTCCGCTGAAGATTCCTACGCGCATCGCACCGCGCTCGCGAAGATGCCGGGTAAGAGCTCGAGTGTCGATTCCACTGATACCCACGATTCCTTGCTCGCGCAATTCGTCTTCAAGAGAACTGGTGGCCCGCCAGTTCGATGTACGACGAGCCGGATCGCGGACTACGAAGCCAGAAACCCAGATCCGGCTCGATTCGCCGTCTTCGAGATTGACCCCGGTGTTGCCGATGTGCGGGGCAGTCATGACGACCACCTGCCGGTGGTAGGACGGGTCGGTCAGGGTCTCCTGATAGCCGGTCATACCAGTTGAGAAGACCGCCTCACCGAAGGTTGTGCCTTCAGCGCCGTAGGCATATCCACGCATTGATCGGCCATCTTCAAGCATGAGAACCGCATTGCGTTTGCCTAGATGATTTTTGCCCACATGAGCATCGGAAGCGCTCATGAGACGGCCAATCCGTGCGCAGACATGAGACCATCCAACAGGGCCTCGTGTGCCGAGCTTTCATCCGCCCGGAAACCAGTGTCGAGGGTGCGATCGCCAAGCTGCCAGGTGAGCACGATGACGCTGTCTTTTGCTCGCACAGTGCCCGCGGTGCCGCGATCGATGCGAAGGGCCACGAGGTCGGCGCTCGGGATGAATAGCGAGCGAGCACCCACTCGGCGCAGCCAGACTCCGGATTGAGAGACGACCATGCCTGCACGGCTTCGGACGCCCAAATCGTGAACGACTACGCGATCGGTCCAGTCACCATGAACAGCTGTACCCAGATAAAGCCCTGAGGCGCCTTCGGCGTCGAGATCGGCACCGGGCGGGACATCGAGCGGAGCAGGAATGTCGCTTTGGCGAGCTTCACGGTGCAGCCATCCCTTGCGCATACCCCAGAGAGCTAGCGCAATAAGGGCGATTGTCCCTGCCACGAGGCCAATTCGGGCTGGCCAGTTGGTGACGTCAGCCTGTTCTGTGAATTCCTGCAGCAAGATCATGCGAGTTCCCCGTCACGAACTGTGCAGCGGCCAGAGTAAAAGACATGCATCACCTGACCGGGCAATTCCATGCCTGCATAGGGCGTATTTCGACTTTTTGATGCCATGCGTGTCGGATCCACCACGGTGCGTGCACGGGGATCCACCACAGTGATGTTGGCTGGTTCACCCACAGCCAGATCGCGTCCTTGATCTGACACTCGACCAATTTTTGCAGGGGCAATAGACATGCGATCAGCGAGTTGCCGCCACGTCAACAGGCCGGGCTCCACGAGAGTCAGCAGTGCTATCGAAAACGCGGTCTCCAAGCCAAGCATTCCCATCGCTGCAGCCGCCCATTCACAATCCTTGTCCTCATGTGGGTGCGGTGCATGGTCGGTGGCAATGATGTCGACAGTGCCATCAGCCACCGCCTGACGCAGGGCCGTGACATCCTCCAGCCGTCGCAGAGGCGGGTTTACTTTGTACATCGGATCGTAAGAAGCAACAAGATCCTCGGTAAGCAAAAGGTGGTGAGGTGCTACCTCAGCAGTTACGTTTATTCCTCGCGCTTTGGCCCATCGAATCACATCTACCGAACCGGCCGTCGAGAGATGACACACGTGCAATCGCGATCCGACGTGTTCAGCCAGCAGCACGTCGCGCGCAATGATGGATTCTTCAGCGACCGCAGGCCAACCCGCAAGACCAAGTTGGCCGGACAACACCCCCTCATTCATCTGCGCATCCTCAGTGAGGCGAGGATCTTGGGCGTGCTGAGCCACTACGCCATCAAAAGCTTTGACATATTCAAGAGCTCGGCGCATCAGCAAGGGATCATGAACACATTTGCCGTCGTCGCTAAACACGCGAACGTGCGCAGCGGACTGCGCCATCGCGCCAAGTTCAGCTAATTGCTTGCCGGCTAAGCCCACAGTGACAGCACCCACGGGACGAATGTTGACCAGGCCAGTCTCGATACCTCGTCGCCACACCTGTTCAACCACGCCGGCAGTGTCTGCAACGGGGGACGTATTCGCCATGGCATGAACACAGGTGAAGCCACCCAGAGCCGCAGACTGGGATCCAGTGAGAATCGTTTCTGCATCTTCTCGGCCGGGCTCGCGGAGGTGGGTGTGCACATCAACAAATCCAGGCAAAGCAATCAGATCTGCACATTCGAAGATGACATCTCCTACCCCACTCCCAGGAGCAACGATGGCCGCGATGAGACCGTCTTCGATAACGATGTCTACGGCTTCTTCACCGAATGGGTGCACACTCTTGAGCACTTGAGAACTCACTATTCGACCTCCGTCATTCCACCGAGCAGTAAATACAAGACCGCCATCCGAACGCTTACTCCATTCGCGACCTGCTCCACCATGACCGATCTGGTTTCATCTGCCACATCTGCGGAAATTTCCATTCCGCGATTCATCGGACCCGGATGAAGCACAATCGCATGATCCGGTAGCAACATGAAGCGATCACTGTCGAGTCCGTAGAGCCTCGAATACTCAAGCGCAGACGGGAAGAAGGCAGCCTGCATACGTTCTGATTGAACGCGTAGCATCATCACCGCATCTACCTGCGGTAACACGCTATCCATGTCATAAGAGACCGAGCAGGGCCACGAATCAACCCCATAGGGCAGCAAAGTTGGTGGAGCCACAACCGTCACTGATGCCCCAAGGGTTTTCAATAGCAGCACATTCGAGCGAGCAACTCGGCTATGCAAGATGTCGCCCACAATCGCAACTGCTAAACCAGAGAGATCCCCCGTACCCCCTGCAAGATGACGCCTGATTGTGTAGGCGTCCAGTAACGCTTGGGTGGGGTGTTCGTGTGTGCCATCCCCAGCATTAATCACCGAACATCCAGTCCAGGACGAGGCTGCCAATCGATGAGGTGCACCAGAAGCACCGTGGCGAATGATCACGGCATCTGCGCCCATAGCTTCTAAAGTGAGCGCAGTGTCCTTCAAACTTTCACCCTTTGACACCGATGAGCCTTTTGCGGCGAAATTAATCACGTCGGCCGAGAGCCTCTTAGCTGCCACCTCGAAAGAAATTCGCGTTCGGGTTGAATCTTCAAAGAAAAGATTGACAACGGTGCGACCACGCAGGGTTGGTAACTTCTTTACTGACCGGTCGTTCACCTCAGCTAATTGCGCGGCAGTATCGAGGATTAGCACAGCTTCCTCTAGAGAGAGATCAGCGGCAGATAGTAAGTGCTGCATCAGGTGCCACCGCCAATGATCTCGATGGAGTCCGCGCCATCGACTTCAGCGAGCAAAACCCGAACGTTCTCCGCAAGCGACGTGGGCAAGTTTTTGCCCACATAGTCCGGCCTGATGGGGAGCTCCCGATGACCTCGATCGACAAGAACAGCTAACCGAACGGCCGCCGGGCGCCCTAAATCATTGAGCGCATCGAGCGCAGCGCGGATCGTCCGTCCCGAAAAAAGAACATCGTCCACCAGCACGATAGTGAGGCCATCGATTCCCGATGTGGGTATCGACGTTGATTCAAGGGCACGCACTGTCCGCAATCGTAGGTCGTCACGATACAAAGTGATATCGAGTGCGCCACATGGGACCTGAACGCCTTCAATCGCGGTAATCGCATCAGCGATTCGCTGAGCGAGAAATACACCTCGCGTGGGAATTCCAAGAAGAAGCAGATCTTTGGGACCTTTGGCCTTTTCCACGATTTCGTGGGCAATGCGACGAATAGCACGAGCGATGTCGGCCTCGTCAAGGACGACGCGATCAGAATCCACTGGGGACCCCCTTCCCCGCCTCACTGGACGGACTTAAAGGTTGTCGAACAGAACAGATACTAATGCAGGTTAGACGCCGCTTCCAGCAACGGCCCTACCCATTTTGTGCACGCGCATTCCGTTTGTGGTTCCTGGCACACCGGGCGGAACTCCAGCAACGATGACCACACGTTCACCGACAGTGGCGCGTCCAATGTCGAGCAACGCCTTATCGACTTGAGTGACCATGTCGTCGGTGTGCTGCACCTGCGGCACGAGGAAAGTCTCCACTCCCCACACCAAAGCGAGTTGGCTGCGAACCCGTGGGTTCGGCGTGAAGGCCAACAAGCCGGTCTCGCAACGCCACCGAGCAATAAGCCGG
>JBIISH010000148.1:0-4883 GCA_044341115.1 Candidatus Nanopelagicales bacterium | reverse complement strand
CGCATGACAGTCCAGGTTGCAGTCCGACTTCCCGATGAACTTGCTGCGGCTCTCGATTCACTCGTTGGCCAAGGTGAGGCAGAGAGTCGGTCCAGCGTGATCGTGGCAGCTCTGCGAAGAGAACTGCGTCGCCTCCAGGACGAGCGAGACATCGAGATCCTGAGCGCATCACCTGAAACTGAGAACGAGTTCGAGGCCATGCACGGTCATGTGAGTTCGACCCGACCTAACCTTGACGCGTAATGCGTCCGATCCACATTGCGTCCTTAGACAAAGCTCGGCCGGTGGTGCTCCTGACTCGAGAGATTGCCGTACCCCACGTGAGCCGGGTGACGGTGGCACCGGTCACCAGCCGGATCAGAGGGCTATCCACGGAAGTACTGCTCGATGCCCGCAATGGGGTGGATAGCCCCTGCGTCATCTCCTGCGACAACATCACCACGATCATGCGCTCTGACCTTGGTCGTGTGATCGGATTCCTACGCGAAGACCAAGAGACCGACCTCAAAGCAGCCATTTCGTCCGCTTTCGCGTTGGAGTTCACCTGAGATGAACGTGTCATATACGGGGAAAAGTGAGCGTTTAGGGGGATTCCGCTCAATCGCGTAGAGTCCGGCCAGTGACCTTACGCAACGATCTCCGCAATATCGCCATCATCGCCCACGTCGACCACGGCAAGACCACGCTCGTCGACGCCATGCTCTGGCAGTCCGGTGCCTTCCGCGAGAACCAAGACGTCAATGACCGAGTCATGGACTCCATGGACCTCGAGCGCGAAAAGGGCATCACGATCCTCGCGAAGAACACCTCGGTCCGTTACGTAGGGCCGAGCGCCATTGAAGGCGGCGTCACCTTCAACATCATCGACACCCCCGGTCACGCTGACTTCGGCGGTGAGGTCGAGCGCGGCCTCGAAATGGTGCATGGTGTTGTGCTCCTCGTCGACGCATCTGAGGGCCCGCTCCCGCAGACGCGATTCGTACTGCGCAAGGCGTTGCAGAAGAACCTCCCCGTTGTGCTGGTCATCAACAAGGTCGACCGCCCCGATGCTCGCATCGCAGCTGTGGTCGATGAGACCTATGAACTTTTCTTGGATCTCGACGCAACGGAAAAGCAGATCGACTTTCCGATTGTGTACACGAGTGCAAAAGCCGGTCGTGCATCGCTTGAGCGTCCCGTTGACGGTGGCATGCCGAACGAGGAGAACCTCGAGCCGCTGTTCAAAACCCTGATGACCGCCATCCCGGCACCCTCGTACACCGAAGGTGCACCGTTGCAGGCGCACGTCACCAACCTCGACGCCTCGCCGTACCTCGGCCGCCTTGCGCTGTGCCGCGTCCACGAAGGCACGATTCGTAAGGGCCAGCAGGTCGCCTGGATGAAGGCTGATGGCACCACCGAACGCGTCAAGGTTGTCGAACTGCTCATGACCCAGGCGCTTGAGCGCGTGTCGGCCGAGAGCGCTGGCCCCGGTGACATCATCGCGGTTGCTGGCATCCCGGAGATCACCATCGGAGAGACACTTGCCGATCTTGAGAACCCTGTAGCGCTGCCCGTCATCACCGTCGATGAACCTTCGATCTCGATGACGATCGGTATCAACACCTCACCTCTCGCCGGCCGCAGTGGTGGCACAAAGCTCACCGCGAGCATGGTCAAGGCGCGCCTTGAGTCTGAACTGATCGGCAACGTCTCGATCCGCGTGAACCCCACCGAGCGTCCTGACACCTGGGAGGTGCAGGGTCGCGGTGAACTGCAGCTTGCAATCCTCGTCGAGATGATGAAGCGCGAAGGTTTCGAACTCACAGTGGGCAAGCCCCAGGTAGTTACCCGCACGATCGATGGCAAGTTGTGCGAGCCGATGGAACGCCTTTCCGTTGATATCCCTGAGGAGTACCTCGGCGTTGTCACACAGCTCATGGCTCTGCGAAAAGGCCGCATGGAACAGATGATCAACCACGGCACCGGTTGGGTGCGGATGGAATACCTGGTTCCGGCGCGAGGCCTGATCGGTTTCCGCACGGAGTTCCTCACCGAAACCCGCGGCACCGGTTTGCTGCACCACGTTTTCGATCGTTACGAGCCGTGGCACGGCGAACTACGCACGCGGCCTACTGGCTCCCTCGTTGCCGACCGCACGGGCCCCACTACCGGATTCGCCCTTGCGAACCTGCAAGAGCGCGGCACGATGTTTGTCGGACCGGGAACAGAGGTCTACGAGGGCATGATCATCGGTGAGAACTCGCGTCAAGATGACATGGACGTTAACCCCACCAAGGAGAAGAAGCTGACCAATATGCGTCAGTCCTCGGGAGACATCCTTGTTCCGTTGATTCCCCACAAGCATCTGTCACTCGAACAGGCACTCGAATTCTGCCGTGAGGACGAATGCGTTGAGGTCACACCTAGTGCTGTGCGCATGCGCAAGGTGCTGCTCACAGCCACCGATCGTGTTCGCGCTGGACGCAACAAGGCATCACGCAACAGCTAGTTGCGACTGAGGTTGTTTCTAAAGAACTCAACCTCGGTGAGCAGCAGGTTTTCGGCAACGATCTCCTGAGGTGTCATGTGTGTGACCCCAGAAAGCGGCAGCACGTTGTGTGCCCTGCCGGCTGCGAGCAGTGCGCTTGACATCTGCAATGTATGAGCAGCCACCACGTTGTCGTCGGCAAGCCCGTGAATCAACAGAAGCGGTCGCGTGAGTTTGTGGGCCCGGGTAAGAAGAGATGAGTTGTCGTAGTCATCTGGTTTCTCATCAGGTAAACCCAGGTACCGCTCTGTGTAGCCGGTGTCATAGAGCCGCCATTCGGTCACTGGGGCGCCAGCAACTGCGGCATGAAAAACATCGGGGCGATCCAAAACTGCCAGTGCCGCCAAGTAGCCACCGAATGACCAACCTCTAATGCCCACTCGAGTCAGGTCCAGATCGGGGTAGAGCTCAGCGAGTGCCTGCAGCCCACTCACTTGATCTTCGAGCACGGGATCGGCGAGGTTGCCCTGAATTGCGAACTCCCAATCGGGTCCGCGGCCAGGCGTGCCACGGCCGTCAATGACCACCACGGCAAACCCTTGGTCGGCGAGCCACTGTTCGGTTGTGAACGCCGCTGCTGCGCTGATGACTCGAGCAGCGTGCGGGCCGCCGTATGGGGAGCAAATTACTGGGAGCGCAGTGCCGGGAGTGTGATTTGTGGGGAACAGAACGGCGGCGCGTAGATGTTCGGCGCCTACTTCACAAAGCTGCACCTTCGGGGAAACGATGCTGACTTCGGCATTACTTGTGATCGTGAAGTCTCCAACCGGGGATTGCACGGTCACGCGTGATGTGGTCGTCGCAAGGTCTGCGCGGGAAATGAGTGTCAGCGCGCCCTTGCGGATTCCACCGTGCCAACCAGTGCCATCAGTCACTTGAGTGAATCCACCTGACTGATCAATAAGCGCAAGGTCAGAAGTTGTTGGATCGTTCTGAATGCTGAGGAAAATGTCTGAGCTGATGTCAAGAACTGCATCGACCTGCACACCGGGAGGGGAGAGTGCGATCCCGTCCCGATGCAACCGGAAATCTCCATCTACTGGGAGAACCTCAATCAAACTGCCAGCAGAATCAACGGCCGGCACACCAGGGATCAGCGTGATCCACGGGAGTTGTTCTCGGGTGGCACGCTCAATTAAGGAGCCATGGCCTGCATCTACTTCGAAGATGACGCTTGTGGTTTGTGCGCGATTGAGAACACTGATCAGCGGTGTATCGGTGCGGGTGGACACCGTGGCCAGATAGGGGAACTGCTCGGTATCCCAATCAAGTTTCAACGGTGCTGAGCCCAGTGGCGCTAGGTACAAGCTGATGATCGGGTTGGGTGTTCCCGCAGCTGGATAACGATGCGGCACTGGCTCTGCGGTGGGAGATCCTGGATCGGCGATCCACTGCACCTGCACTGCAGATTCATCGAATCTCTCCACGAGCAGACCCGAACTATCCGCAAGCCACCAAAACCCGCGATGACGTTCTAGTTCTTCTGCTGCGATGAAGTCGGCGAGACCGTATGTGATGTTGTCAGATTCAGCCTCGAGTAATCGTCGAGGAGTATCCGAACCAGTGACTACAAACAGCGAACGATCATGGACGTAAGCGACGGCTTCACCATCGGGGCTGATGCGCGGATCAATGCACGGTCCGGGATGTGCGAGTTCTTGCGCAACTGCACCCGGTGTGGTGACGTCGATGAGGTACGGAACGCCATCAAGAGCGAAAGTCGCAGTGCGTACCTTCTGATCAACACTAAATGCCGTGATTCCCGACGTGACCTCGCGCAACCGCTCGCGTCGAGCGAGTTCTGCTTCCGGGATCTTCCCCGACGCCAATGTGTGGGCACTGCAGACAAGCCGTTCGGACCATGTGCCATCACGCACTTCGGCGCACCACAGGTCACCCACCGGATCCCGGCCACCTGCGCTCCGGATGAAAATAACTCGCTCACCTCGGGGATCCAGGACGAAGGATCGAGGAGCGCCCAACCGAAATCCTCGGGTAGCAGCTTTCTGCCGAGGGAAAGTTTCACCAAGATCGGTCGCGTCGCTCACGGTGTCATCCTGCCGGAGGTGCGTTCTGGGCGTGATCAGTAGCCTTGACGCTTATGAGTCGACGCCTATTACTCGTTCATGCGCACCCAGACGATGAATCCATCGGGACTGGCGTCACCATGGCACGGTATGTGGCAGAAGGCGCTGAAGTAACCCTGGTCACCTGCACGCTAGGCGAAGAGGGCGAAATCCTGCTGCCAGACCTCGTTCACCTAGCCGCAGATGCCAACGATCAGCTGGGCGAACACCGGCAGGTTGAGCTCGCCGATGCAATGGCCCAAATAGGGGTGAGCGATCACCGGCTG
>JBIISH010000307.1:0-4930 GCA_044341115.1 Candidatus Nanopelagicales bacterium | reverse complement strand
CCGACGAGGTCACCCTGGGCCGTGCATTCGAAGGCCGACGACTCGTCTAAGGCTTGCTCGCCATGAAGTTCGAGGCCCAATGTGCGGTTCCACTCGGGGATTCCGCTCGCGCGACCGTCAATTGGGCCTCCATTGGAGTGAATTGCCACTTGATCAATGTCGCGTTCTCAAGGACAATCATGAACCCACGAGACGATCTGCCTCCACTAGTGCGTGCTCGCCCTGAAGAACGTGGCACGACGAAGCGATGCATTCGGACGCTTCGGGTTGACCGCACCGAGAAGTCGAGTTAGGACATGATGTTCAAGACGTATGCGGCCTGGAATCAGGGTCGAGCGAAGGGCAACCGCTCGAAACCCCTCGGATACGAACTGTGGCTTGCGGTCGTCGTCACTGCGGTTCTGGTACTCGGCTGGACCATGGCGATGGTTCCTGCGACAAGCACTGCGGTGTCGATCTTTGCTGATGATGAGGGAGGCGATGCTCCGGCACCGGAAGCTGAACCGGCACCGGAAGCAGAACCGAGTAGCGAGCCGAGCGTTGAAGCCACCGCAGAGGAAAGCCCGAGTGCGGATGAAGCCGCCGACGATGAAGCCGCCGACGATGAAGCCGCCGACGATGAAGCCGCCGACGATGAAGCCGCCGACGATGAAGCCGCGGATGAAGAAGCTGCTGACGAAGATGCTGTCGATGATGAGGCAGAAGAGGATGAAGCTGCTGACGAAGATGCTGTCGATGATGAGGCAGAAGAGGATGAAGCTGCTGACGAAGATGCTGTCGATGATGAGGCTATCGACGAAGAAGTCGTCGACGAAGAGGACATCTCGAGTGAATCACTAGAGGAAGCGCTCAACGGCATCACCATCGCCATCATCGGTGACTTGGGCGCGAAGGTGGGCGATGTTGGTATCTCGGTCTTCGGCGAAGGCGCCGCCCCCGCCGCCCAGTACTCCCTGTGGGTGTTCTCCTCGCCCCAACTGCTGGCCACTGGTCAGACAGACGACGCCGGCTCGTTCACGACATCGGCACAACTCCCTGCGAGCTTGCCGCCCGGCAGTCACACCGTGGTCCTGGAGACGACCGGAGTTGACGGCGACGCCATCAAGTCGGCAACCGGTATCACCATTGGCCCGGATGGCACCCTTGAAGGCGTCGTCCCCGACGTAGATGCGTCGGCACTCGTCGTCCCGGTGATCTCGGACAACCCCAAGGCTCCGAAATATGCGCCCGTCGCACCGCTCGATAACCCGGCGGCAGTGGCGACGACGGCAATCGCCGGACTCACTGTTGCAACGGTCGCTGCAGCGGCGGCAGGCTTCGGCGGTCCGACCGGCGGTTCACGCGGCAGTTCAGGCGGTGGGGTCGAAGCGGAGGTCCGGCGGCGCAAGAAGCTGGAGAAGTTGGAGTCCACGGACGGGGGAATGTGGAAGACGCGTTTCGCCCCAACCGGCGATTCCATCGGGGATCAGTCGCGGATGTACCAGGCTCCCGGTCTCGCGGTGACTGACTCGTTTACGTACGCGGCCACGGCGGCAGTGGCGTCGAAGAGCCCACTGCTATCTAGGTGCCTGGGTGATGGGGTACCAATTCAGGCGATGTTCGGCAGCCTGAGCGCGCTCTTGCCGATTGCCGGGGTAGTCCTCGGCACCATCGCAGGTATCTCGGTCGATGGTATCGCGCAACCGGCAGCCCTCGGCATCATGGTTGCGCTCATCCTGATCGGCATCTTCAATGCCTTCGCGGGGATCCTTGCAGTACTCGCCTTCTCCGCGGTCGTGCTGCTATCAGGCGGCATCATCGACGCGTCGAGCGTCCGGACCCTGGCCGGCATATGCCTGCTTATCGTCGGACCCGGACTCATCGGCGGCTCCTTCCGCGATATCCGTAGACCGAGTGAGACCTGCTCAGCGGCGGCGTGGGAGCGGCTCACCGATCTCGTCGTCGTGCCCTTGCTCGGCGCGTGGGTCACATACAACATTGTCGGCGCTATACCTGGCCTTGGCGGAACCGCGTTCCCCATCGCTGACAGTGCCTCGCTGCTCGCCTTTGTCGTTCTCGTGGGGCTGGTCGCGAAGATCCTGCTCGAGGAGGCTGCTGCAAGGTGGTTCCCGGAGCGCATGGACGCACTCACTCCGGATGAGCCCGACGAGGCGCCGAACTCGCAGCGCCTCATCTCTGCCCTGCTCCGTATGGGCACCTTCGCGTTCATCTCCGCGGCGTTCGTTGGAAACGTGTGGCAGTTATGGGTCGCGTCACTCCTGTTCCTCGTGCCCGCGCTGACCGAGATCTTCGCTGCGCGCTTCCCGAACTCGCCACGTTTGTGGCAGGCGCTCCCGGATGGCGTGCCCCTCATCGCTGTCATGCTCGTCATTGGCTGGGCTGTCTCGGCCGCGCTCGTGAGCGCACTCGGGGACTCGCCCGACTACGCCCAGACGATGTTCGTCATTCTCGCAATCCCGGGGTTCGTCCTCGCGATCCTAGGAATGATCGGACGCGACCCGCGCGAAGGCGACACTCGGTGGTACCAACGACCAACAATGACTGGCTTTTACCGGATTGGCGGCGTCCTCGTACTAGCCATCACGGCGATTCTCGCCCTCAATGCTTAGGGACCCATACTCAGCGAATACATGGTGTGCGAGATTGTTTGCCAACAACGAGGGGACGGCATGACAACGAAGTTCACGATCAAGGAGCGCCTGCGCTACCGCATTGACAACACGCTCGCGCGTGGTGTTGGCATGGTGCTGCTGTGGTTGGGCTTCCTCACGGCTCTGTTTGTGATCATCGTCGCGGCCGTCATCCAGGTCACGGGTATCGGGCCTTCGGACAGCAGCACCTCTCTGACCGAGGGTGTGTGGCTCGCGATCACCCGATCACTTGACCCGGGTACTTTCAGCGGTGACGAGGGAGACAAGTTCCGGCTCGGAATGCTTGCCGTAACGCTCGTTGGAATCTTCCTTGGCGCGACGATCATCGGCATCATCTCAAGCGGAATCGATGCCAGGCTTGGGAACCTTCGCCGAGGACGCTCCTCAGTGGTCGAGATCGGCCACACCCTGATCGTCGGCCGCAGCGACAAATTGAGCGTCATCATCGGCGAGCTCGTCGAGGCGAATAGAAGTGAGCGAGGCCGGGCGATCGTGGTGCTGACGTCAGAGGACCCCGTCCAGGTCACCGACGACATCCGACGCGACGTCAAGGACTTCGGTACCTCCAGACTGGTCGTTCGCAGTGGATCCCCGACGAGAGTCAATGATCTTGCGCGCATGAATCCCCAGGATGCGAAGTCCGTGATCGTGCTCAGCCCGGATGATGACACCGCCCAGGGGTACCTCGTGAAGGTCGTGCTCGGTCTGAACCAACTCATCCCGGTCGGGAGCGCAACGACCATCGTCGCTGAGGCGGATGACGATGAGGTTGCTGATGCCCTTGCAGAGGTGGTCGGCTCTCGCCTGATCACGATCATCCCTTCGGCGATCGTTGCGCGCATCACCGCTCAGGTCTCTCGGATGGCAGGTCTTGGTGCGGTCTACCGGGAGTTGCTTGATTTCGATGGCGATGAGATGTACATCGTCCCGATTCCCGAACGGTGGTTCGGGTTCTCGTTCGGGGAACTCACCCTCGCCAGTTCGAATGCGACGATCATCGGGCTGCGGCGTGCTGATGGGAGCGTGTCCCTGACGGTCGACTCTGAGTTGCCTGTCATGCCGGGTGACGAGGCGATTGGTATCGCAGAGGACAATTCTGTCTTCGTCTTCGACCGCGATCCCGTCGCGTGGGCGAGGCCGGCTGACCACCCGGTGATGACCCTTGAGCTGATACGCGAACGGACACTTATTGTGGGCTGGAGTTCGACTGCGCACCTCATCATCAAAGAGATCGAGTCCCATGCATCGGAAGGTTCTGAACTGGTCATCTTGATAGACCCGGATTCCCACGAGGTTGCCGAGGTGGAGGCTGAGCTCGCCTTGGCTGAGATTTCCAAGCACAGCATCTCGCTGGAGTGCGGCAGCACGATCAGCCGTGCGGTGCTCGCCAACGTACTGGGCTCAGGCGCCTTCGACCATGTGATGCTCCTCTGCGAGCGTTCGACGTATGGACTCGACCAGGCCGATGCCCGTGTACTCCTCACCTTGATGCACGTGCGGGCGCTGTCACCTGATTCGGCCAGAAATGTCATCGCTGAGCTCGCCGACCCGAACAACGTCGAACTTGGCCGTCAGGGTGATAATTCTGAGTTCATCGTGAGCATGGAGCTCAGCAGCCTCCTCCTGGCGCAGTTGGGCGAGAGTCCGCATCTCGCTCATGTATTCGCCGACATGTTCGATGGGGCTGGCTCCACCGTGGCCATGCATCCGGTCGAGCGCTACGTGCCCTTGGGTGAGTCGGATTTCGAATCGATCATCGCCGCTGCCCGCAATTGGGGAGTCGTCGCGATCGGCTACCGGACAGCGAGGGCCGTTGGTGGTTCGGGAGCCCTCCCCGGAGGCATCAGGGTGAACCCTCCGAAGTCGGAGCGGATCACGTTCAGTGCGGGTGACATGGTCCTCGTTCTTGTCAACACAGCGATGTAGTCACCTGGCTCGGATCGCGAGAGCCACTGTTCGTCCCTCATAGGTAGACTTTGTTGGCGTGGCCCTGATTGTGCAGAAGTTCGGTGGATCCTCCGTCGCGGATGCAGCAAGCATCAAGCGCGTGGCTCAGCGCATCGTGGAAACCAAAGATGCGGGCAACGATGTGGTGGTCATCGTCTCGGCAATGGGTGATTCCACCGATGAATTGCTTGACCTCGCACAGCAGGTCTCCCCGAAGCCCCCGGCCCGTGAACTCGACATGCTGCTCACCGCAGGAGAGCGGATCTCGATGTCACTTCTCGCCATGGCAATCAGCGATCTTGGTGCCGATGCCCGTTCATACACCGGTTCAC
>JBIISH010000233.1:0-3395 GCA_044341115.1 Candidatus Nanopelagicales bacterium | reverse complement strand
ATTCCCACTTAGGAACAGGTCGTAAGGGGCGGTTACCAACACCGATCAGTTTGCGGGATTTTGCTGATCAGGTCGCGGCTGCATTGCCATCCACCGGTGCTGGCATCAAAGTGGCTGGAGAACCGGACGCCATGATTGAAACTGTTGGGGTGTGTGGTGGAGCGGGTGATTCGCTTCTGCCATTGGCGGCAGATCTTGATGTGTACGTGACTTCAGATCTGCGGCACCACCGAGCCCAGGACCATCTGGCTGATTCAGCATGTGCCCTCATTGATGTGCCGCATTGGGCGGGGGAGTGGCCTTGGCTACCTGTCGCTGCGGCTCAACTAGCGGCAGACCTGGCAGCAGGTGGGGCTAGTGTGGAACTCCGAGTATCCGCGATCGTGACCGATCCGTGGAACTGGCATACCGGAGGTTGACCTGAAGGCGGACCCCACCGCGCAGCTGTTGCTGCTCGAGGTGCAAGAGAAAGACACCAGGCTGTCGCAGCTGGCCCACCGCGCCGCAACCTTGCCCGAATCCGGTGAACTCGCTGCTCTTCGATCCGAGTTTTCGAAGATTCGCGATCAGGCTGCTGCCGCGGAAATTATCGCCTCCGATCTGCGTCGGGAACTTGCTAAAGCCGAACTCGACGTAGAAAGCGTGCGCGAGCGCTCTCGCAAGGATTCAGACCTCATGGATTCTGGATCGATCAGTGATCCCAAGCAGCTGCAGAACTTGCAAAAGGAAGTTGAATCCCTCGCTCGGCGGCAGAGCGACCTAGAAGACGTTGAATTAGAGATCATGGAGCGCCTGGATGGCGCGAATGCTGCCGTAACTGTCTTAGCCGACAAGCGAGATGCGCTTGCTGAAGATGAATCTGCCATGGCCGCCCGCGTGTCGCGCCTCATGGGTGAAATCAACGCCGAGCGTGCTGAAGTTGAAGCCGAGCGAGCGGGTTTGGCCGCCGGCGTTCCAGCTGATTTGCTCACCCTGTTTGAAAAAGTGCGTGCCGATCACAGCGGCCTAGGAGCCGCCCGTATCCATCGCGGTCGCTGCGAAGGGTGTCGTTTGGAACTTCCACCCACAGACATCGAGTCCTTCCGAGCTGCTGCTCCTGATGAGGTTCTTCGATGCGAGGAGTGCCGCCGGATCCTGGTGCGCACCCCTGAGTCCGGTCTGTAACGGTCTTTAGTCATGGCACGCTCTTATCGGATTGAAGCCGACGGTGGATCACGCGGGAACCCTGGTCCGGCTGCGTACGGCGCCGTGGTGACTGATGCCGATTCCGGTGAGGTTCTTGCCGAATTGGCTGAGTACCTCGGGGTTGCGACAAACAACGTTGCTGAGTATTCCGGGGCGCTAGCAGGCCTTTCCTACATCCATGGCCTTGATCCCACCGCACGCGTTGAAGTGCGAATGGATTCCAAACTTGTCGTCGAGCAAATGTCTGGTCGCTGGAAGATCAAGCACGAGGACATGCGAACACTCGCGATCAAGGTGCGCGATGCCCACCCGCCTGAGTGCGTGAACTACGTCTGGATCCCGCGCGAGGAAAACAAGGCGGCCGATGCGCTTGTCAATGAAGTTCTCGACT
The DNA here is from genome assembly GCA_044341115.1 of Candidatus Nanopelagicales bacterium. Taxonomy (GTDB): domain Bacteria; phylum Actinomycetota; class Actinomycetes; order S36-B12; family S36-B12; genus CAIXFB01. The sequence goes on along the minus strand of JBIISH010000233.1, from coordinate 1,819 downwards.
CGGTGAAAGCAAATGGTTCAGCGACGATTTCTCGGCTATCCGAGTTCTCCGAGTTTTCCGACATTATTGGCGACGTTCAAGAAGATGAAATCCTTGAGGAACTGGCCGAATCACCACTGCCCAATGTGATGGTGGGATGGGCCGAGGTTGGGGTTCCTACCTACACCCACCTCGCTCGTCATGGCGCGACCGCCTACTCCCTGGAGAAGAGATTTAGCGGCTTGGGTGGTGCAGATTTACCCCTCGCGCCTATTGGAGTGGCGCAGGCTGAAGCGCTCGCCCTGGAATTGGCTGAGCGCGGCGAGATCACCCGCATCATTTCCTCACCGTTGCTTCGCACTCAGCAGACAGCCCAGATCGTGGCGGCTGCCACGGGTCTTGCAGTCGAGATCATCGATGATTTTGCCGAGTGCTCGTTTGGCGATTGGGATGGATACACTTTCACCGAAGTGCGCACACGTTGGCCAAATGAAATGCAGGAATGGCTCGCTTCAACAAGCGTTGCGCCACCGGGCGGAGAGTCCTTCGATCAGTGTCGTGATCGAGTAGATCGTGCTCGCAAAGAGGTGCTAGCGCGTTACCCCGGTGAGCATGTGTTGGTTGTGGCTCACGTATCGCCGATCAAACTGTTGGTCGGCCTTGCCATCGATGCGCCTCTGCATAGCGTGTATCGAATGGAACTACGGCCTTGCTCCATCACAAGTTTGGCCTGGTTCCCCGAGGGAAATGCCTCAATGTTTAGTTTCTCTGAGTCCTCGCACCTTCGCGGCGTCGAGGTTCCCGACGGAACGTGAAGTAGTGCACACAGGAATGGGCGGCTCCGATTTCGGAGCCGCCCATTCCTATGTCGCTAATGACTAATTGCGGCCACCTTGCATGCCGCCGAGCTTTCCGCCGTGCTTTCCGTTCTTCATCTCGGACTTGCCACCCCGCTGGGGTGCAGCATCTAGCGCTGATGCGATCGCATCAGCCTTGGCCTGAGTGAGGGTTCCGGCCTTGACGAGTGCGGCGAGTGCAGCATCGCGATCGGCCTTCATCTCTGCCTGATGTTCGGTCTTGGCGGCCTGATGGCCTGCTTCAAGGGCTTCCTTGATAGCGGTCACATCAGCAGTGTTCAACGTACCGTTGCGCACCAGGTCGCGTAGGCCTCGCGCATCGGATGCCTTGATCGCATCGGCCTTGGCCTGGGTGAGCTTTCCAGCGCTGACGAGTGTGGCGAGTGCAGCATCGCGATCGGCCTTCATCTCTGCTTGATGTGCATCACGATTCCTGTCTCGTTCGGTCGTCAGTGCAGATTTCACGGCATCTGCATCACTAGAGGTGATGGTGCCAGAGGTTACGAGTGCGGAAAGCGGGCCCGAGCCACTCATCTTCCCGGAGCCGTTGTCGTGGGCTTGAACTGCGGCCGCCCCGGACAGGGCGACGGCGCCAATGATCCCGATGGCCGCCGCGCGAGCGGCCCAGGTCTTACCTGTTGATCGATTCTTGGAGTTCATGATTCGTCCTTTCAGTATGTGGTTCAGGGTGAAAGTGGTTGTGAAGCCACTGTGACCCAGCAACATGTGAGGACGGCTTGGGAAATGTTTGTGTTTCGTAAACAAAGCCCACGGAGTAGTGGGAATTCAAGCTTCTGGTACCACTATGTCTAGGCGGGGAATAGCTTTCTTGGGCTCATCTACAAGCTCCGCGGTGAATCCGAGCCCTGCAAGAAATGGCACCAAATCATCTAGTGAGCGGGCCGAGCCAGAGGTTTGTAACACCGCTCGGATCAAGCGTCCCTTTGTTGCCTTGTTGTGATGGCTCACCACGGATCGCTTAC
>JBIISH010000223.1:0-3589 GCA_044341115.1 Candidatus Nanopelagicales bacterium | reverse complement strand
CAGTTTGAGGAGTGCCGCCCTGCACCACCGCAATTACAGCGGTTGGATTGGACCCCTCCCCCGCGGTTGGTGTGGGAATCACGAAAGAGATCGCGACGAGAACTACGACAGCGCCCAGAGGAAGGAGTACACGAGGAGGTCTGCGCTGATGAACGGCGATAACAGCAACAACGGCGAGAGTGGCAATGAGTGCAGAAACAAAAGTGACCCCGGGAACTGCAATAAGTGCCGCGTAATCAGCTATCGAGGAGTCGGCTTGGGAAAAGCCCAATCGCCCCCATGGGTATCCCCCGAATGGAATCCGATCACGCAAAGCCTCTTGGAGTACCCAGATAGCTGGAACCCACAACACTGCACCGCGCAGCCGGGAAACAAGGGCAATCCCTGCACCTTGAAGGGCCCACCAGAGTGCACAGTACGCGCCCAACAGAAGCCACGCATCAACTCCAATGACGGTGAGCCAGTTCATCAGCGGGATGAAAAAGGAGAGTCCGGAGGCGAATCCAAACAGGGCACCACATGCCATTGATACGCGCCACGAAGCGGCAATGACAAGTGCAGCCCCAACAAGTGCAGCCGGACCAAAGGATGTTGGAGCATAGGCAAGTGACATGACAAAGCCACCAGCAACAGCAAGCAGCAACCTCGTCAACCAGTTCACGATGGAGCCCCTAAACCAGGTCCGCAGCGATATCAAGGGCACCCGAGGAAAAGATGGGTGTGCCATGAACGAGTGTTGCGAGGCAACGTGGCAATTCGCCAGTTTGCTCAATGACAGGAAGCTCAGGGGTGCCTGAGCGTGGGTCTGTGGACCATGCAGAAAGTCTGGGATCGGGTGACTGAACGTCTAACTCGCCTGTTTCCCAGATGGCCAAGTGCGCGGGCGCTCCTGGATCGATAGTGCCGATATGCGGGAGGCCAACCGCCCTCCATCCAGCCCGAGAAGGCGACCAGCACGCCAGCTTTTGACATTCCAGCAAAACGATTCATCTGCGTTGCCCGATCGGCACCCAAACGCGCTTCATACATGCCGCCTCCACCAGCCCACAGTGCATCGAAGACAGGCTGAACACTTGCAGTGCCCCCAATGGCAGCAAGCAGGTGAATGTCTGCATCGCTCATCATCTCCGCATGCTCTAACCGATGACCAGCCTCGCGAACTCTGGCGACCCCAAGGTGCTCAACGACATCGGCAATCCCCTGCATAATCAAGGAAGAACCTCGATCGCCGATCACATGAAACCCAGCCTGCATTCCGGCCTCGATGGCAAGTTGGACATGCTGCGCAACATCCCCGCTCGACATATAGTCAGCACCAGAAGTGTCAGGTTGGTCTGTATAAGGGCTATGCAAACAAGCGGTTCGTGAACCCACTGCACCATCGATGAAGAGATCACCACCAACTGCCCAAGCGCCCATGTCACGGGCGGCCTCGATGCCGCCAGATTGGGCCAGTTCTCCCCAATAACCCGTCACGAGTGGTCCCCGGCTGTGCTGCGCCAAGACCAGCAGGTCTGTGAGATCGTTTGAGCTACTGATAGTTGGACCACCCATTTCATGAACGGCGACGATTCCGTGAGTGGCGCAATGGGCTCGAAAGGTCTCCTGAGCTGTTCTGCGGGTAACGCGGTCAATGGATCCAAGTGCTGTAGTGCGCAGGGCGCCATGTGAGTCCCGACTCACCGCCCCAACCGAATCCCAGCCAGAAAGCGTTTCGGCTGAACGATTCATCGTGACGAGTGCACTGGAGACGAGTGCTGAGTGCACATCCACCCGGGAGAGATACACCACCCCGCCCCACGCCGCCTTGTCCAGTTCTTGACGAGTGGGTAATCGTGTGTCGTCCCAGTTGGTCTCGTCCCACCCGTGACCAATAATCGCCCGGCCACGAGTTTCCCGAGCTACTTGGTCAACCCGAGCAAGTACATCCGCAGCGCTCGTGCAATCAGCGAGATTGAGACCGGTCAACATGATCCCTGTTGCCGTTGCGTGTACATGAGCGTCAACGAAACCAGGAGTTACGAGTGCTCCACCAAGGTCAATAGTCTGATCCGCTAGTTCGGCATGGACAATGGCACCCGCGTCGTCGCCGACCCACGTGATGATGCCGTCATCGATAAGCAGTGCGGTCGCGAAGGGATCGCTGGGTGAATATACGCGCCCACCGCGGAGCAGAGTTCGAGATGCGGATTGCCATTTCGGACGCGAGTGATCCGCTGGAGAAATCACACTTATACCTGGATCAATTCGCGCGGTTGATGATTCAACACTATTGGTCCTTCAGCGCCGCACACCACGATATCTTCGATGCGTGCGCCAAACTGATGGGGAATGTAGAAGCCAGGTTCCACGCTGAAAGCCATACCCGTTTCCAGAATCGTGTGGTTGCCCTCGACCATGTACGGGTCCTCGTGAGTTTCCAAGCCGATGCCGTGACCGGTGCGATGAATGAAGAACTCACCAAGACCGTGTGCATCTAGCACCGCTCGGGGAACTCGATCAATCTCCTCGCACGTGACACCGGGCTGCACACTGCTTACACCGGCGAGTTGAGCTTGCAGCAACGCGTCGTAGTGCTGCTGATATTCACGAGGTGGCGCGCCAAGAACGTATGTTCGGGTGCAATCGCTTCGATAACCGGACGGCATTGTCCCGCCAATATCGACGACGACAGGATCACCCTTTGTCAATACCCGATCAGAAACTTCATGGTGCGGGCTCGCCCCGTTTGGCCCGCTTGCAACGATCGTGAAATCCACCCGAACATGGCCCTTTGAAATGATGGCTCGAGCAATCTCCTGACCTATCTCACGTTCTGTTCGACCAGGCCGCAACATCGCTGGTACGAGCGCGTGGACCCTGTCAATTGCGGCTGCCGCTTCGCGGAGACACTCAACCTCATACTCAGACTTGCGCATCCGGAGCGGGGAAATGACATCTCCAGCCAGTACCTGATGGGCTTGAGGCAAAACCGTGCGGAAGTTGAGCACTTTGGATGCCCACATGTGATCATCGATTGCCACCACTGAGGAACTGCGCAGTTGCGCGGCAACAAGGGAAAAAGGATCTTCGACCTCACCCCACGTGATGATCGATGAACCATCAGCACCAAACGGGCTCACCCGTGCTGCTGCCTCTTCTAGGCGCGGGACAACGAGGATGGGGTCAAGACCCGGTTGCAGAATCAGGCACGTCAGACGCTCGAGGGGTACGGCCTCATAGCCGGTGAGGTAGGTGAGGTCAGGCCCTGGCGTGATGAGAGCCGCCCCGATTGACCGTGACTCTAGGCCTTCACGGACACGCTGCATTCGATCTAGATAAGTCTGGGCACCTTCCTGCACACTCCAACAGTAGAACACTCCCGCCGCCGGGTACCGCTGGCATACTCATGAGGTGCCATCGAGACATGCAGCTTCCAGTCATCCGTTACTGGTGCTCGACACTGCCTCCTTGTATTACCGATCGTATTTCGCACTGCCCTCATCCATGACTGCTCCAGATGGTCATCCCCATAATGCGATCAGGGGCCTGTTCACCACGATCAACCGTCTTGTCGAGCGATACAACGCGAGGGGCGTGGTTGCTGCTT
>JBIISH010000235.1:0-3343 GCA_044341115.1 Candidatus Nanopelagicales bacterium | reverse complement strand
GCGTGACCGAAAGTGTGCCCATAATTCAACACTTCGCGACCGATCCGGCCGTCTTTGCCGCCGGTCTCAAGAAAATCCTCCGACACTACGTCGGCCTTGACTTGAACGGCCCGTCTAATCAAATCCGGAAGAAGATCACCCTGAGGATTCAAGCAATCTGCTGTTCGATTAATGATGTCAGCCAAAATGGAAGCATCACTCGTGAGACCCACCTTCACGACTTCGGCCAAACCTGCGCGAAGATCGTTTTCCGGCAAGGTTTCCAGAGCGGTTACATCACAAAGAACTGCCCACGGACTATAAAAGGCTCCCACCAGATTCTTGCCGGCCTCGGTATTGATCCCCGTTTTGCCGCCCACCGCCGCATCAACCATCCCGAGAACAGTGGTGGGGATCTGAATGAGTCGAACACCACGCAGCCACGTAGCTGCAACGAATCCTGCAAGGTCGGTCGTGGCCCCGCCACCCATCCCCACAATGGAGTCCGAGCGCGTGAATCCAGATGCGCCAAGTGCGTTCCAACAGAAGGCCGCAACATCAGAGGTTTTTGCATCTTCAGCTTCTGGGATCTCTAGCAGGACTACTTCAAAGCCTGCATCGGTGAGATCGGATTGGATGGCGTCAGCCGATGCACGCAAAGCACCTGGGTGAATCACTGCTACGCGTTGTGAACCAACGAGCCGCTTTGCCAAGTCACCCAGCAGACCTCGACCAATGACTACGTCGTAGGTCCGTTCGGCGCAAACAGGTACAACGAATGTTTCGGTCATGCCGCACCCTCCAACCATGAAATAACGTCGTCGGCGATCACCCGGGCTGTACGTCCCGACGTGTCAAGGACTAGATCAGCCACCTCAGCGTAAAGAGGTGTGCGCTCTTCGAGAAGTTTCATCATGGTTCCACGGACATTGCCGAGCAATAGTGGTCGCGAACCTGTCATGCCCACTCGATTGGCGGCGTCGCTCGCTGACACCTGTAGCCATATCACCGGGTAAGCCTGAAGCGATTTTCTCGTTGTTGGGGAGAGCAACGCACCACCTCCGAGTGAAACAATGCCGACTGAATTCATAATCGCATCGGCCACCACGGTTTCTTCAAGTGCCCGAAATTCGGGTTCGCCTAGATTGATAAAAATGTCGCTGACACTCATGCCTGCGCGCTCTTCAATCGCCTGATCCGTCTCAAGAAAGGGCAGTTTGAGGCGTTCGGCCACCCGTCTGCCTACCGTCGACTTACCAGCACCGGGTGCACCGACAAATATCGCACGCGGAGACATCAGCGAATCGACAGATTGCTGAGGTACCCATCAACATTCCGAGAAGTCTCAGCGACGCTGTCGCCGCCGAACTTCTCTTGCATGGCATCCGCGAGAACTAGTGCCACCATGGCCTCAGCCACCACTCCGGCGGCTGGCACTGCGCACACGTCAGATCGTTGGTTGATTGCTGAGGCGGCCTCGCCAGTGCTGACGTCAACGGTTCGCAGCGCACGCGGAACTGTGGAAATCGGCTTCATGGCTGCCCGCACACGCAGAACCTCACCGGTGCTCATTCCACCTTCTGTGCCACCTGATCGCCCGGATGCCCGTTCTAGGCCATCTTCACCAATCACGATTTCATCATGGGCTGCCGAGCCACGGGCGGCAGCAAGGTCGAAACCGTCGCCAACCTCAACTCCCTTGATCGCTTGAATCCCCATGAGCGCCGCAGCGAGACGCGCATCGAGGCGTCGATCCCAATGCACATGCGAGCCAAGGCCAGGAGGTAGTCCATAAACGAGTACCTCGATAACTCCGCCCAGCGTGTCACCTTCTTTTTGCGCCGCGCTTACTTCTGACTCCATGTCCTTAGCGGCGTTTTCATCAAAGCACCGGACCGGGCTCGCATCGACTGAGGCTAAATCAGTAGGCAGAGGGAGAATCTGAGAGTCGGATGTGGCTGTGCCTATTTGCACAATGTGACTCAAAACCTGGGCTCCGCAGACCTGCTGCAAGTAGGCCTTCGCAATTGCGCCCAACGCCACTCTGGCTGCAGTTTCACGGGCGCTAGCGCGTTCCAGAATAGGCCGAGCATCATCAAAGCCATACTTCTGCATGCCGACAAGATCTGCATGGCCCGGCCGTGGTCTGGTCAGGGGCGCATTGCGCGCTAACCCCTCCAACTGCTCGGCACTCACAGGATCAGGTGCCATGACCACATCCCACTTTGGCCATTCGGTATTGGCTACCTCAATGGCGATGGGACCACCCATGCTCACTCCGTGGCGAATTCCGCCGACGATGGATACCTCATCGCGCTCAAATTTCATTCGGGCACCGCGACCGACTCCGAGGCGTCGACGGGCAAGGTCGTCCCCGATATCTGTGCTGTTCACTTCAATGCCCGCGGGAAGGCCTTCAACTATGGCAACGAGTGCCGGACCATGAGACTCCCCTGCCGTCAACCATCGCACCATGTCCACATCCTTTCATGGGGGCGGCCTGACTGCGACGGGCGCTCGCGGAAGGAGCTATCCATCTCTGCTGCTGATCAGCGCACCGGCCAATGCGCCTACCACCATTGCTGGCCCGAACGCCATACCTCGATCGCTCCGCTTTTGGCCGATCGATGCCGGCCAGAACGATGCTGACGCCGCCAGCAAAAATGCCACGAGCGTTCCCCACCACAGGGCACTCCAGGAAAGTGATCCCAAATACAGGCCCACCACCCCCGCATATTTGACATCTCCCATCCCAATGCCTCCGAGAAGATGAAGAACGCCGTAAGCCAGTACCAATGTGACAGCACCAAGTGCGGCAGAAGTGAATTGAGAGAGCGAGTGGATTAACAATCCGTGCACAAAGAGCAAGAGCGAACCAATAACGAAGGTGAGCCCTACTAGAACGTTTGGCAGCCGATGGATGCGCACATCTATTACCGCAAGAACGACACCAGTGAGGACGAACCACAACCAGAAGAGAAACATCAAGGCTGAAGTTGGGTTCACCGCTAGCGCTGACTCAGTCATATTCGAACGCTAGGTCGCATCCTCATCGAAGGATTCACCTAATTTGCTGCGTGTGGATTACTCACGCGCGCATTACGCGGAATTCACAGCCGCTGCCATTACCTCAACGGGTGCTGCCATCCCGGTCATGAGCTGCACCTGTTCAACTGCTTGCCAGAGTAGGAGTTCGCGGCCACTTGCTACCGGCCCGCGCCAAGCCTCCGATAATACTGTCGGCCATGGGTGATACGAAACATCCAAGAGTGCACCCTCCCCTGCCACCTCGGCCCACGAATCTGCAGCAGGAAAGGGCACCGTGGCGATCAGTACTTCAACGTCGGCTAGAGCACTCACTGGC
>JBIISH010000146.1:0-5070 GCA_044341115.1 Candidatus Nanopelagicales bacterium | reverse complement strand
ATCAAGAACAGCTTCGGGGCTGGGTTCGAATTCATACAGCGGGAATGGCATACCACCCTCGGTCAGGTCGACCTTCTCATCGACGACCTCGAGCGGCAGGATCCTGCGAACCCTTGTCTCCTGGCTGGCCATGTTCAAGAAGTGCGTGTAGACGAGATGGATCTCATCGACCCCGCCCTCTGTCGTGGGCGTGAGGAAAGCGTTTAGCAGATCACCGCCGATGCGCTGGGCATCGGCATATGTCGGCTGATCCGTGAACCCCGTGTACTCCCCGCCCATCACGCGGTCACGGAAGCGGAAGAAGCCCACTCCCTTGCGTCCGACGACGTAGGGCACGACCTTCATGCCCTTCTCTGCGAGGTTGCGCGAAAGCGCCTCAGACTCCTTAATGGCATTAGATGAGTAGGCACCGGCAAGTCCTCGGTCGGCAGTGACGACGAGAACCGCTGCTCGCACCTGATTCTCCGCCTTGGCGGTCAATGGGTGCTTCGACACATCAGCTGCATGCGTGGCCGCCGCGGAGATCGCCTGCACCAATTGAATGAGGTAGGGGGTAGAGGCCTCAAGGCGCTGCTGAGCCTTCACGATGCGCGAGGAAGCGATCAACTCCATCGCCTTCGTGATTTTCTTGGTCGCCTGAACGGAGCGAATTCTCCGCCGGTAGACCCGCAGTTGGGCACCCATGGTGGTTAGCTCCGCACCGCCCGTGTGATCTTCGCGGGATCGATCTCTTCCTCGGCGAGAGCCTCGACCGGCTCGTCGTTCACGAGCAGCGCACCCGAACTGGTGGTGAACTGCTTCTTGAACTCGGCGATCGTGCTCTGCAGAACAGAGATTGTGTCATCGGAGAGATCCGTGGTGGTGCGAATCGCTTCGAAGACCTCAGGCTTGCTGCGGCCGATGTACTCCAAGAACTCGGCATCGAAGCGACGGATGTCTTCAACCGGCACATCGTCGAGCTGGCCCGTTGTGCCCGACCACACCGACACTACCTCGCGCTCCATGGACTGCGGCTGGTACTGGGGCTGCTTCAGTAACTCGACCAGCCGGGCGCCGCGCTCGAGCTGCGCCTTGGACGCCGCATCGAGGTCGGAGCCAAAAGCCGAGAAAGCCTCAAGCTCACGGAACTGCGCCAGGTTCAGGCGCAGTCGACCCGCGACCTTCTTCATGGCCTTGGGCTGTGCCGATCCACCGACGCGGGACACTGAGATTCCGACGTTGATAGCTGGACGCACGCCCGAGTTGAACAGGTCGGACTCCAAGAAACACTGGCCGTCGGTGATCGAGATGACGTTGGTGGGGATGTACGCGGAGACGTCGTTGGCCTTGGTCTCGATGACCGGGAGACCTGTCATGGAACCGCCACCGAGTTCAGCGGAAAGCTTTGCGCAGCGCTCAAGGAGACGACTATGCAAGTAGAAGACGTCGCCTGGGTACGCCTCACGGCCCGGTGGGCGGCGTAGCAGGAGCGAGACCGCGCGGTACGCCTCCGCCTGCTTAGAGAGATCGTCAAACACGATGAGAACGTGCTTGCCGTTGTACATCCAGTGCTGACCGATTGCCGAACCCGTGTACGGGGCCAGGTACTTAAAGCCAGCCGGGTCAGATGCCGGAGCAGCAACGATGGTGGTGTACTCCATCGCGCCGTACTCCTCGAGGGCGCCCTTGACCGAAGCGATCGTGGAGCCCTTCTGGCCGATGGCGACATAGATGCAGCGCACCTGCTTGTCTGGATCGCCCGACAGCCAGTTCTCGCGCTGGTTCAAGATCGTGTCGAGGCACACGGCAGTCTTGCCCGTCTGACGGTCGCCAATGATCAACTGCCGCTGTCCACGACCGATCGCAGTCATGGCATCGATGGCCTTGATGCCTGTCTGGAGTGGCTCCTTCACCGGTTGGCGCTGAACGACGGTGGGGGCCTGGAGCTCGAGGGCGCGACGGGTCTCCGCCTCGATCGGGCCGAGACCGTCGATCGGGCTGCCCAGGGGGTCGACAACTCGGCCCAGGAAGGCATCGCCCACCGGCACCGAGAGCACCTCGCCTGTGCGTCGGACCGGCTGGCCCTCCTCGATCTTCGATCCATCACCGAGCAGCACAACACCGATCTCCCGCACATCCAAGTTCAGCGCGAGACCAAGGAGGCCACCCTCGAATTCGAGGAGCTCGTTGGTCATGGCTGAGTGAAGGCCCTCGACGCGCGCGATGCCGTCGCCTGTCTCCATCACGCGGCCGACTTCTTCGCGAGCGGTTTCGGGCGCGTAGGCAGCGACGTTCCGCTCGATCGCATCCCGGATCTCTTCCGGTCGGATCGTCAGCTCCGTCATGGTGTCCTGCTCTCTTCTCTGGCCCGGGGTTGCGGGCAATCGGAATAGGTCAGCCGAGGACTGCTCGGCGTGCTTGTTCAAGTCGGGAGGCGATGGTGCCGTCAATGACCTCATCGCCGATGGATACATGGACACCGCCCAAGACCGCGGGGTCCAGGGCGACGTTGAGTCGAACCGTCCGGCCGGCCAGCGCAGACAGTGCAGCCTGCAACCGCTGCGCCTGAGCGTCGGTCAGAGGGGCGGCTACGCGGACCTCAGCAACCATGCGCTCACGCTGCTGGGCCGCCAATGCGCACAGTTCGTCGATCACCGAGTCGAGCCTGCGGCCATGCAGGTGCGACATCGCATAACCGAGAACCGTCGAGGTTGCGATGGTTGCTCGATTCGCGAGGAGGTCATTGACAACGGCGGCCTTGACCGATGAGGGGCTCGCTGGGTCGGAGAGAACCATCTGCAGATCCGCGGACGAGTCTACGGCGCGACCGAACCGGAAAACCTCTTCCTCAGTTGCGTCGAGAGTGCCGTTCGTCTCCGCTACGCAGAACGCAGCCTGAGCGGCCAGATTTTCCAGGGCAATGACGAGGTCGGTGTCGCTCGACCACCGATGTGAGACAGTCGTCGACACCACTTCGACAGCAAGCGGACTCACTCGGCTACCGAGGATCTCGGACACGAGTGCTTCACGGCCGGCAACGGGCTGCCCCGAGTCGGCCAGGGCTGACCGGAGCTGCGTGTGACCAGCAAGAAGATCGGCCACAGCGTAGAGATCCGACGTCAGGGCAGCGAAACCTTCGCGTAATCGCAGAGCATCAATGGAGGCACTGCACGAACGCATGGAATCGCGGCTGGAACCGAACATCAGAGAGCAGCCTGCCTCTCGAGGTCATCTAGGAACGCATCAACGGTGCTGCGCACCCGGGCGTCATCGGCGAGCGACTCGCCCACCACTCGGCTGGCCAGAGTCACCGCGACCTCTCCCACCTGTCGGGTCAGCGCCGCCGTGGCTTGTGCTCGCTCTGCAGCAAGCTGCGCTTCGGCAGCAGCGGTGACTGCCGCTGCTGCGACTCGAGCCTCGTTGCGCGCCTCTTCGACGATGGAGGCTCGATCGGACTGCGCCTGCGTGCGGATGGCCGCAGCCTCCTCACGCGCCTGCGCCAGCTGAGTTCGGTACTCATCAGCGAGCCGGTTGGCCTCAGCCTGAGCCTGCTCAGCCTTGAGAATGCCGCCTTCGATCGCCTCCGTGCGCTCTTCGAGCGTGGCCTTGATCTTGGGCAGCACGAACTTGCCTAGGGCGAAGAACACGATGAAGAAGGCCAGGAAGCCGATCACCAGTTCGTCCACGGGCACATCGAGCACCCGCGGCATCTCCTCGCCCTCGGCACCAGCAGCACTGACTGCTGCCTGCACGAGCGCTCCTACGTTCAGCACGATGACCGCACCTTCCGACTGAGATTAAGGGAAGTTGATATTGGATTGGTGGTTCCGTTCAGGGAATACGACGATCGTTGATCGTTACGTTCCGTAAACGAATGGCACGACGAAGCCGATGAGCGCAAGCGCCTCAGCCAGTGCGAAGCCGAGCAGCATGTTCTGGCGAATGACACCGTAGGCCTCGGGCTGGCGGGCGATTGCCTGAACACCCTGGCCGAAGATGATGCCGATGCCGATGCCGGGGCCGATGGCTGCGAGGCCGTAGCCGATCGAGCCGATGGAACCGGAGAGTTCCGCAAGAAGCGACATGTCGTTTCCTTTACTAATCCTGGCCGACGGCGAGTTCCGTCAGTCTGGGGGACCTTGATTGTGAGTCAAGCCTAGGCTATTAAGTTGTGGGTCTTCGTCGATCGGGTTGTTCTGACTTAGTGCTCAGCGTGCAGCGCCCCTCCAATGTAGACGGCTGCAAGCAGGGTGAAGATATAGGCTTGGAGAGCCTGGATCAGCATCTCGAACCCGGTCAGAGCGATGGTCACTCCGAATGAGGCAACCGATCCGAGGATGCCGATGACGCTGGCACTGATCAGGTAAAAGGTTGCGACGCTGAAGGTCGCCAGCAGCAGGTGTCCGGCGAACATATTCGCGAACAGACGCACCGAATGGGTGAAAGGCCGAACCAAAATGTTCGAGACCAACTCGATCGGAGCGAGCAGGACGTACATGGCCTTGGGGACGCCAGGAGGGAACATCATGTTCTTGAAGAAGCCAACAAAGCCTTGCTTGTAGATGCCAAGGGGAACCCAGGTCAGGTAGACAATCAGGGCGAAGGTCACTGGGATCGCGAAGATTGATGTCGTGGGAATCTGCGCACCGGGAACGATTCCAAAGAAGTTGTTGAGCCAGATCAGGAAGAAGAACGAGAAAAGGAACGGGACAAACTTGTCGCCCTCCTTGCCGATTGCGTCACGGGCAATTCCATCGCGAATGAAGAGGTAACCCACCTCACCGACGTTCTGCAGCCCGCGAGGAACCAGTTGCGGACGGCGGAAGGCGATGCCGAAGAACGCGATGATGAGGATAACCGAGAGGGCAAGGAGCATGGAGACCTTGGTGATGTTGACCAGCACACCGAAGATCTCGAAACTGAAGGTGGCGTTGAATTGGAATATCTCCGCGCCAGGAGCGGGAAAACCGCAGCCCGACATCAGGTGACAGTTCGGCCCGCCGGAGGCGAACACAACTTCAGCCGACACGCACTTCCTCCATGGTCGAAAAATCCATCAGTTACGTCCAGCTGTCTTACTGGTGGCCTCAG
>JBIISH010000145.1:0-5092 GCA_044341115.1 Candidatus Nanopelagicales bacterium | reverse complement strand
GACCCGACCCCAGCCCAACCAGCTGTACAGAATGACAGCAAGCACAAAACCCATCAGCGGTGCTGAGACGAGGGTGAAAACGAAAACTGTTTCTTTCAGGGCGCCCATAAGTTTTGAGGCGGCCGGGCCTGCGCCCATATTGTCTGAGAGCCAATAGGCGATGGGAATCCAGATCAGTGTGCAGACGACCCAGATTGCTGCGTTGTGCTTGACGTATGGACGGGCGAGAAAGGTGCCAAGCCGATCACCGGGCGGAAGCGGCCGGTTTGTGGGCGGCTCGGGCGGTGGAGAGGTGTCTAGATCCTGAGACATCAGACCACCTCGAAGGTGCCGGCCATGAAGCCGCGCTCTGACATCGGGCCCCCAAACCACTGGTAGCGATCGCCGCAGGGGACTTCGCAGTTCCAGATGTACGAGCCCGGATCTCCAGTTTCAAAGGTGAAAGTGATCTCGACCGGTGCTGGGTAACCATTTGCCAAGTTCTTGGCTTTTGGTGGAACACCGTGCAGCGGCACCTGCAAAAAGAAGTCAGGTTGATTCGCTTCAGGGAACTGATGCACCACAAATGAGTGGGCGATATTTGCGACCTTGAGTTCGGTGTGTTCTTTGCCATCGACATTGACCTTGCCGTCGACCGTGCCGATTACCTTCGCCAAAAAATTGTTGTAGGGCGGGGTAGATCCGTCGTACATCTTCAACCGAACGGTGACGAGAGAGTTCGCTGGAACCTGCAAGGTTGAACTTGGGGAGTAAAACGGCCAGTTTTGGTCTGGTCCATCGGCCTGACCCTGCGGGCCAGTTGCTGCCTGCGGGTACACAGCAAGTTCCATCTTCGAATGAGGGAGTGTGCGGCCATCCGGAGTGGTCTTGGTGCCATCGGCTGTAGCGACCAAAACGGGCGGCTCAGCACCTGCAGCTGCTGCATACCAGGCAGCACCGCCCACAAACACGACCCCGGCAGCCACCGCGATCAGCGCCGCCAAAAATCTCTTCACGTCGCACTCTCCAATAGGTCGATGGGCACACACTAGACCCACGGTACGGTTCTTCATGTGGAAACCGTGCGTGAATTTCTCGCAACATGGGAGTTCAACCTGTTTCTCACCACGAATTTGGCCCTGATCACCGGCTGGTACCTCTGGGCCGTTCACCGAGTGAACAGGTCCCACCCCACATTCCGCTGGTCACGCCTGCGGACAACGTCGTTCCTCGTGGGTATGGCACTTCTCACCATTGTGTGGATCGGCCCGATCGGCGCCTGGGACCAGGTGTTCTTCTGGGCGCATATGACCCAACACATCACGATCATGATGGTGGCGGCGCCGCTGATCGTGCTCGGCGGCCCAATCCTGCTCATCTACCGAGTCAGCTCACCTGAGACCCGGCGGAAAACCATCATTCCCATCCTGCGCAGCAGAGTGATCTGGTGGCTCACAAACCCGTACCTCACCTGGCTGCTCTTTGCCGGGGTGCTCGTTGGCACCCATTTCTCACCGTTCTACAACATCACTCTTCAGCACGATGTGACCCACGTGTTCATAGAGCAACCGCTCTATCTTTGTGCAGCGCTGCTCTACTACTTCCCGCTGATGGGATCGAATCTCACCCCTCGCCGGATACCCGCGGCCCTGCGCGTGGCATCCCTGGCTTTGATGATGATCCCCGAAATCATCGTCGGCTTTGTGATCTATGCGAGCCCAGTGGTGCTCTATTCCGCGTATGTGGAGGTTGAGCGGCCATTTGGTCTGGATCCTCTCAGCGATCAGCAGTTGGCCGGCGGCTTGATGTGGGCCCTTGGCATGGTCATTGACACCATCTGGATTTCACTCGCTGTTGCCGAATGGTTCGCTCGAGACGAGCGACGCAATCGGCAGGTGGATCGAGAAACAGCCGAATGGCTTAAAGGATAGATGGACAGTTAGTGAATCTAGGTGTGCCTCAGCCGAGGTGCGTAGTCTGCCCACGTGAAGTACCAGCTCACATTGGTTTTCGCTTCGGCCGCTGTTGTCGGCGGCTGGCTCATCGTGATGCCGGGATCGGTACTCACATTGGCACTTCGGCTGAGCGAATTTGGTGCAGCCACCAATACAACTGACTATTCAGTCATTCTGGCGTTGGGCTGGCTGAGCCTCATCGTCAGTTTGATCGCGTGCGGAAAACTAAGTGATGCACTTCAGCAGCGCTATTCCACTCGGAGCTATCTCATCCTTGCAACATCACCCTTGTTGGTCGTCGCAGCTTTCATCCTCTTCTCCGCAAGAACCCCCGAGGTACTCGGCGCTGGATGGATTCTGATTCAAGTTCCCGCTGCAGCAATAATCGCTACCGCACTTGCAACTGCTGGCGATTCCATCCCCCTAGGTAAGCGCGGACTCGCATCTGGATTCCTGGGCGCAGCACCAATCATTTCTCTACTTCTCGGTACTGCACTGATTCGTGTTCTGCAGCCAAACGTCAACCTTGCACTGCTGTGTGCCCCCATCGTTGGGCTGCTACTCGCGCTTCCACTGAGCGTCAGGCGGAAGCATTCGTCGCGCTCATCTACCGCCAATCTCTCACCTGCCAACCCTTCACTCACATCGATTCACAACAGGAGGTGGTCCGCGAGTTGGCTCGCGTTTCTGTTTGCTGCCTTTCTTCTGTCGTGGTCCACGTCAACAGCCAACGGGTACATCACACTTTTTGTGGAATTCAACTCAACTATCGTGGGACCCAGTGTGGCTAGCAGTGCGACTTTCCTCGTACTCATTGCGTCACTGGCTGCAATTGCCGGTTCCCTTATCGGTGGAATGCTGAGTAAGACTCGCACGCGATCAGCAATAGTTTTCGGAACTGCAACCGTGTTCGTCGGAATCGCCTTGGCGATCATCGTGATGTTCCCCAACTCAGGTGGGTTGACAATCGGGGCGCTCATTTTGGGGGTTGGTTTTGGCGCCGCCAACGGTTCTGAATTCGCCCTTGCGCTATCCGGTCAGAAGTCACCGGAGGAAATGGGAAAGAACCTCGGCACTTTGACTGCCATCACATCAGTGCCGTACGCCCTAGTACCAATACTCGCAACCTTCATGTTGCTGGACACCCCCGCAATTGGTTTAGACATCCTCTTCACCGGTGCAGCACTCACAGCATTCGTTGGAGCAGCGGTTGCATTTTCCTTGAGGACTGAGCGCTCCAGATTAAGCACCTGAAAGAGGGATTGGCCGGGTAGGAGTTGGTGAGGCCCCACCAAGTTTCTGCCTGAGAGTTCCTGGTGCGTACTCCTTCTTGAAACGTCCACGCTTTTGCAGTTCAGGAATCAAAAGATCAGCAACTTGAATCCAAGCCTCAGGCACCGCCGTGGCCGCGAGATTAAATCCGTCCACACCCGTCTCATCCACCCATGATTCGAGTTGGTCAGCAACGCTCTGAGCTGAGCCGACAATGACGGGACCGTCTCCGCCCAACCGCACATAATCAGCGATCTCACGAATCGTCCAGGTGCGACTTGGATCAGCGCGGGTGAAGGCTTTCACCACAGATTGGATCGCATTACTCTCTTGATCCTGCAACGTCGAATCTTCATCGAATTGTGCAAAATCGATGCCGGTCCAACCGGACATCAAAACGAGTGCGCCCGTTGACGAGGCGTACTCAAGGTACTTTTCGAAGAGTTTGTGCGCTTCGGCATCTGTCTCAGCGACCACAACTGTCTGCTGATTCAAGATGCGCACAGCGTTCGGGTCACGGCCGACTGCGCTGAGTGCTTCACGCATGCCCGCAACCTGTTGAGTCAATACAACTTTGCTCGGCGCTGCTACAAATACCCCTTCAGCGTGCTTTGCCGCAAAGGAAATACCTCGCGACGAGGCACCCGCTTGATAGATGACCGGCGTACGCTGGGGCGAAGGTTCACTTAAGTGCATGCCCGGCACATTGAAGAATTCACCGTGATGATCAATGGCGCGCACACGCGTCGGATCAACATAAATTCCTCGTTCGACGTCAGCAATGACGGCATCGGAATCCCAACTTGTTTCCCACAACTTGTAGCAGACCTCTAGATATTCATCAGCAATGTCGTAGCGCCGATCGTGTGCTTCTTGACCGCTCACCCCGAAGTTGACCGCACCACTGTTCAGGTAGCCGGTAACAACGTTCCAGCCAATTCGACCTTTGGTGAGATGGTCGAGCGTGCTCATTCGCCGAGCAAACGGGTAAGGGTGCTCATACGAGACCGCTGCGGTCATCGCGAAGCCCAGATTCTTGGTCACGCTGGCCATCGCGGAGATCAGCGGAAGGGGATCATTCACCGGGGCCTGGACGCCGCCACTCAAGGCGGCGTCAGGGCTGTTTCCGTAAACGTCATAAATGCCCAACACGTCGGCAAAGAAAACGGCATCAAACATTCCTTGTTCAAGTGTTTTTGCGAGGTTCACCCAGTAATCGAGATCCACATATCTGCGGGTTTGATCGGCCGGATATCGCCATAACCCGGGAGACAGGTGGCCAAGAGTGTTCATGGTGAATGCATTCAGGCTTATCTCTTGCCTAGCCATCGACATCACGCACCCTCTGACTTTGCGGGACGACCGTTTCCGATCGCCCATTCATACGGTGGCTCAGTGCCGTTGACGAACCAGTCACCGATGATCCGCGCTTTGAAAGCAACGGGATTATGTGTGCTCACGGTGCGGGCATTGCGCCAGTGCCGGTCGAGTAGTTGGGTATCAATGACAGACGACGCGCCCAGGCCATCGAACAAAGATTGGGCTGCCTCCATCGTCAGGCGTGTGGCGATCACCTGCGCTTCTGCTGCACGCAACTCTGCATCGCGCTTACGCATAGCAACCGCTTCTTCACCGGAATCTCGATCTTCGTAGGCGGCCTGCAAACTATCTGCGGCCCGCACCGTAATGGCTTCAACTGCCGCGGCATCGGCAGCGATCCGACCCACAATTTCTAGAATCTGCGGATCATTCCGAGTCTGATCAGCATTTCCGTGGCTAAATGTTCTCGCTCGATTAGCAACCTGGTACGCAGCTTCATTTGCTGAAGCCCGCGCAATACCGGCTAGGACTGCAACAAGAATCAGTTGGTACAGAGCGGTTTGATA
>JBIISH010000144.1:0-5134 GCA_044341115.1 Candidatus Nanopelagicales bacterium | reverse complement strand
CTAGGAGCGCTTCATGTCCGAAGTTGTCGAATTCACCCTTAACGTAAAGCCCGGGCATTACGCCGAAGTGTTGACCCGCTACGCAGAGTTTGCACACAAGTTCGGGGAGATCAATCCCGCTTTCATCAGCCAGCTCGTGGTTGGCGACGAGGCTGCGGGCATCGTTCGTGGCATTGGTATCTACACCGATCACGCTCAAGCCGCAGCTGTGAATAGCGATGCATTTTTTGGCGATTTCATGGACGTGATCGAGCCACTGATTGAAGGCGCACCAACCCGAGTTTCACTCGACCTAGTCCTCAGTTGGAGCAAGTAACTCTTTCATCAGTACTACCTCGAATCGGCCACTGGGAAACTGACGACCAGTGGCTGATTCGGGTATCGCGAAGGCGAACGGCTGTTGCATCACGATCGGCTCGTCGTTGATCCGAGATCACCCCGCCCCACCGTTGCGTTATGACATTGTCATGTATCTAGGTCGGTTTCATAATCACCACGGCTAAGAGGAAGATCCAAACATTTGGATGGGTGAGGTGACGAAGTCCTAAAAAGCCCGGACCGGACGAACGCGCTGGTTCACCGCATCTGACTTGAAGGGGTTGTACAGCTCGCCCGTAATCAACTTCTGGGCCCACGCGACCGTCGCGATGGGCTGACTCGAACTCCAATAAATGGCGCTTGTAAACCCGTAATCTCCCGTGGAAACCGCACCCGTGCATGCACCTGTGGGTGGCGTTGTTGGGTTTATCCAATAATTGCACATCGCATTCAACTCGTCCTTGGAAGGCAAGAACCAATCCGTCAGTCCACCACCACGGTATGCGCGAGCTGAAACCCCTGCACCTGAGGTGCATGCAGGTGACTGCATCGCTGTCGTATTCGCACTACCGGTACCGATAGCAGTGCTCACCGCACCTGCAATGCTTGAACTCGTATCGCTGCACCATGCCTCAGCACTATCAGGGGTCGATGCACCACTCCATGCCTTTGGTGCCATTTCATATGTCAGTCCACCGGAGATGAGGAACACGAGACCGCCACCGGGGCCGATGTCGCCCAGTGCATATGTCCTGGCAGAAGATCCGGTTCGCGCCCATGTGATGCTTCTGGTGCAGACCCATCCACCGGTGCCGTTATTCGCCCACTGTTCCCACGATGGTTTCCACGAAGAGTCAGGTCCCCATGATGCTTGCCATGGTGTTTCCCCTGGCTGTGCTGCGCAGGCGGCGGTCTGGCTTGTCCGCTGGTATGACTGCACTTGAACCTGGTCAGCCGAAGCAATGTTTGTACTGACCAGCATGCTGGCGGTCATGGCAAGGACAGAAACAAAGGCAAATAGCGTGCCGGGGCGATGTGACTTCACAGCCAGCATATTAACTAGATTCTTGGCCACGGCGTTCCATACCTCTCGGATTGTCATGTGGAAGCGCTGGTGTGCCGAGGCACGTTTCCACAATGAAGTGTGCAAATGATCGGGAGGTAGCAGTCGGAGAGGTAAGCCCGCGGCTGTTGCGATCAACGTTTGGCTGCGGTTTCGCCGGAACTCCACCCCACCGAGAGGTAAGTATTTCCCCCTGATGCGCCACTTTTTGCCTTCGGCTTCAGGGTCACATGACACTGGCTTCTGATTGGCTCTTGCTCGACTTTCATTGGCTCGAGGAGATTGCTGTTGCCTTAGTTGACTCCTGTGACTTGAACAATTACCCTCTGGGCCATGCGCGCCGCTCGCCTCACGCTTCTTGCCCTCAGTGCTTGCTTCGTCCTCGCCGCATGCTCGTCCGCGGACGGAGGAGATGACATGACGGAAGTTTCATTTCAATAATCATTCGTTGGCCGCGAAGTGATTGACGTGGGCGAGGAGGGGAGCAGCATCGGCGATTACGTTGCTGGCCACGGCGACCTACTCGATGCAAACGGAAACATCATCGGTCAGTTTGACGTGCACACCCTCGTTACGCGTTTCGATGGAGTCACTGAGGGGCGCCACGTCTCTGCCGAGTATTCATTTGGTGATGGTCGCGATAGTTTTGTTATCACGGGAAATGAGTCATTTGAGGTGGGTGGAACTGCAGCCGAAGGGCGCCCGCTCAACTACGCCGTGACCGGCGGAACCGGCGCTTACACGGGGGCCACAGGTGAATGCATTGTGAACCGCGAGGGTGAGAGTTTCGTTGTCACCTGCAAGGTATTCACGCCTGCTGAATAGTTCGTCAACCTGCGGTTGCGATTCGGCATGGCGAAATGCATCTGTCGCCGATGAACTTGTCGAGCTGACTAGTTGGTGTCGCAGGTACTTCAGCGGTGATCACGCCGATGACGCACCTTTTGTTTGGCCCTAAGACGGTTGCGTCTGACGGTCGCGCAACTTAGCCCCAGCCAAATGCTGAATCGTTGTTGTAAGGGGGTTCTTCGTAACTCCACGGGCATTTTCTCCCCGTTCGGGGTCCGAGTATCGGAGCATGGTTCCGGAGTCAGCGGTAACATTTCGAGTCCATCGCACATATGTGGAGAGGAAACCATGTCACTCAAGTTGTCACTTCGTCGTGTCGCGGTGGCAACCGCGCTAGCAGGAGTTCTCGCTACGGGCTTTGCACCCCTATCCCAGTCAGCACCCAAGGATAAGAAGCAGGTTCTCGTCTCGTACAGCGAGAATCTTGGACTCCACATCTTTGATGACAATGCACCAGGTATTGACCATGGCGATCTCTTCGCGAGGGAGAATTCAGTCTCTTTCACCTATGGCGGACCAGTTATTGGCGTGTCCTACTCCCAAGGCGAGGTCATCGCTCATGATCCGGTCAACAACACCGATGTTCGGCGCGTATTCATTCAAACCCTGTTGCCGAAGGGGCGGCTTTTCTCGATGAGCATCAGTGAGCTAGCTCGTGGTGCAGTTCCGGAACCGGGGTGGGCCAACACTTACGCGATCGTGGGTGGAACCGGTGCGTATGCGAGAGCACGCGGAGAAATGACTCTGGTTCTCATGCCCGACGGTAAGACCTTCCGATCCACCTCGCGCTTCACCCGGTGACGTCACTTCATCAGTTGTTCTTCAGGGAAATTCCATTCTGCGGGAGAGGGCCTGCCCAGAACACCTAGTCTCTCTCTGTCAGGTCCCGTCTCTCTCAGTCAAGCGCCCTGCCCGCTACCAGGACCGTCGCCGATGGTGCATCGCGTCGTTGCTTGCAGGATTGCCATTCTTGTCACGCTCGCACCTGGTGCGTCACTCGCGGCAGGCGCGCCTGCCGCCCGGCTGCGCAGTAGGTGAAGGACTATAGATCGCATAACTTGGTCGGCGTCAGTTCGAGCCGGATCCGCCGCGAGAGCTTCGAATGAAGGAAATCCGCCAAAATGGGGCTGGGTCTAGTGATGTCAGGTACTTTCCGCTCGTCATGCCAAGTGCAAGAAATTCCAGACCATAGGGGTTCGTAATGCCCGCACGGGTCACCGAGACGTTCACCGTCGCAGCTGTTGGTTTCAACCCCGAGATCTTCGAACTCGATCGAAATATCGCCGGTGCTGGCGTAATGATTGAAGAAGCAACGAGCATGTGGGCTCCGGCGTCGACGGTAACCGATGAAAGCGCTGATAACCCGCGGTCGCTTCAGGTACCGCGAAGGCGCACAGAGGCTGAACCGGCTCCCCGGGCGTGCTGGTGAGGTGACACGGCCTCATCCGATGCAGGCATCAGATGACGACAATCCGTCGTAGACAGGCCTTCACTCCCATAGTGTGGGGGCCGCTTGAGCGAAAGGAGCGGTCGTGACTGTGGTGATGGCACCTGGCGTCGGGAGTCTGCACGGGCTTCGCGTACTTCGGCCGACGAGCGTTGCCGAGGTATTCGATCTGATGGAGCGGTATCCAGGGGCCCAGTTGGTCGCCGGTGCCACGTGGCTCATGCGCGCCCCGATGAGAGCGGAGTCACTCGAGGGCGACCTCATCCTGCTCGCAGGTGTGGCTGGACTCGATACGTGCACGGTCGGTGATGGTGCGGAGTTCGGTGCGATGGTCACCTTGCATCGCATCGCGGTGGCCACCGCCGGTGTCAGCAGTTTGCGGGCCCTCCACGAGGCTGCGAGCAAAGCAGCGACGCCTGCCCTGCGACGGATGATCACCCTCGGCGGCAGCGTCGCGGCGACCGGCTTTCATGCCAGTGACGTGGTGCCGGCGCTCTTGTGTCTCGACGCGGAGATCGTGACCGATCGGGGTCTGATCCTCCGAGCTCGAATTCCCGCCGCCAACAGCGTGAGTTGCCACGAGCGACTCACATGGCGCAGCGGGAACGAGTACTCAGTGGCGACCGTGTCGATGAGTCGGGTGCCCTCGACAGGAGAGATCCGGGTCGCCCTCGGCTCAGTGGAGTCCGCACCTCGGCGTTGGACGGAGGTCGAGCTGGAGTTGGCACAGGGCCCGCTCACGCCGAAGCGGGCCGAGGAGGTGGCACAGGCGAATCTCGAGGGTCTTCGCCCCATTGCCGCTCCGGGCATACCTGCTGAATATCGCCTGTCGGTTATTCCTACGGTGCTGGCCCGAGCCGCTGGCAGGCTGGTATGAAGCGAGACATGATCGAGGTCGTCGTCAATGATGATCTTCGCTACCTGCCGTGCTCCGGACTGATGTCCCTTGCGGAGGCGCTGCGCGATGAACTGCATCTCACCAGTGTCAAGATCGGTTGCTCGGAGGGCACGTGCGGTTCTTGTTCGGTGATCTTGGACGGAGAGCCCGTCCTGGCGTGCTTGACGCCCGCGGCCGCGTGCGATGGCCGCTCGGTGCGCACCGTCGATGGGCCAGGCGAACTCGAGCACCTGCAACGGGAATTGCGGGAGGCGCTCTGCGAGGCAGATGCGGTGCAGTGCGGGATGTGCATCCCCGGCATTGTCGTAATCGCCAGTGCTCTCATCGCGCAGGGCGAGATCCGCACGTCGGATGACATCCCGCGGGCCCTCGTCGGGAGCATCTGCCGGTGCTCGGGGTACACCCGCATCGTGTCGGCGATCGAACAGGTTTTGGTGTCACAGCCTTCTGAACGAAGGAGCACGCTGTGACTGCCCTAGGAATGAACATGCGCCGTCGGGACGCCGCGGATAAGGCGGCGGGACGCACGGTCTACGCATCGGATGTGATCATGCCGCGC
>JBIISH010000143.1:0-5163 GCA_044341115.1 Candidatus Nanopelagicales bacterium | reverse complement strand
ACGAGACCGTCACTTACTCCGAAAATTGCGGCGCGGGTCGATCCTGATTTATCGACGCGGTGCCACGATTCGCCTTCGCCGGGAGAGAGCACTCGATGGGGAAACTGTCCTGAGGTTGGCTCAGGCGCGACTGGCCGCATGGAACGGAAAACCTCCGCGTGCTGGCGTTCGTCGGTGGGCATTGAAGCCAGTGCCTCTGGTTCGTCGTCGTACATGCCCGCATCGGCGCCTTCGTTTTCTTCCAAGGTTTCGAGAACGGACACGAGTCCAAGGGATCGGGCCCTGCCAACTAGCTGCGCATCGTCTGGATCAAGAGCGGTCGGTGCTGGGGGAACATCCACGCCGTACTCAACGCACTTCGCGATCCAGTGCTTGGCGTGCTCATCCTCGATATCGGCAAGTTCGATCAGTGCTTCACGACGCTCACCATCAACGGTCTGGGCAAGCGCCCGATAGAGCAGCGATGCCTTGCGTTCTGCCTCGAGATAGCTCAAGAAGCGTTTCGGATCCTTAGACATAGGGCCTTTCTATCAGCCAGAGCCTTCTGTATTGCCCGCATCTGCGGCAGAGGGATCGGTGAGGTTGTATTTATCGATAGCGGTCTGGACCAGCGCTGCGTCGACTTCGCCTCGCTTGGCGAGCATTGACAGGGTCTGCACCGTAATCGATTCCGCATCCACCAGGAAGTGTCGGCGGAGCGCTCCGCGGGTGTCGGACATTCCCCAGCCATCGGTGCCGAGTGAGATGAAATCGCCCGGGACCCATTCGCGAATTTGATCCTGAACGGCGCGCATCCAGTCCGATGCAGCAATGACGGGACCTTTTCGACCATCAAGTTGCGAGGTAACAAAAGCAACTCGCTGGGTTGCTTCAGGATTGAGCAGATTGAATCGATCGACCTCGAGACCATCTCGGCGCAATTCATTCCATGACGTGACAGACCACACGTCGGAAGTGATTCCCCAATCCTCCAGGAGAAGACCTTGAGCTTTGAGGGCCCAGTTGACGCCAACACCACTGGCCATGAGCTGGGCGTGCGGTTGGTCTGCACTCTCTGCTGCAGTGCTCTCCGAAACGAGGTGCATTCCGCGCAGAATGCCCTCGATATTCGCATGTGCCGGTTCCTCAGGTTGCGCATACGGCTCGTTGTAGATGGTGAGGTAGTAATACACATTCTCCGAGTCCTCGCCATACATGCGACGTAGGCCATCGCGCACGATGTGACCGATTTCGTAACCGAAAGCAGGGTCATAGGCAACAACAGCGGGGTTGGTACTTGCGAGCAGAAGTGAATGACCGTCTTCGTGCTGCAAGCCCTCACCGTTGAGCGTGGTGCGACCTGCAGTGGCTCCGAGCACAAACCCACGAACCATCTGATCACCAGCAGCCCAAAAGCCGTCGCCCGTACGCTGGAAACCAAACTTTGAATACAAGATGTAGATCGTATTCAGGGGTTCGTGGTGTGTGGAGTACGACGAACCGACGGCGGTGAAGGAGGCAACCGAACCGGCCTCATTGATGCCCTCGTGCAGGATCTGACCTGTCTCGGACTCTTTGTAAGAGAGCATCAGTTCACGGTCCACGGAGAGGTACTGCTGGCCGTGAGGTGAGTAGATCTTCGCGGTGGGGAAGAGTGAGTCCATTCCGAAGGTGCGGGCCTCATCAGGAATCACCGGCACTATTCGGGCACCGATGTTTTCATCCTTCATGAGGTCTTTGAGAAGGCGCACAAATGCCATCGTGGTAGCGACCGGCTGGTTCCCAGTGCCTCGACGCATGACCTCATAGGCGTCTTTGCCAGGCAGTATGAGTGGACGAGAAACTTGACGGCGCTCAGGCATGGATCCACCGAGTTCGCGACGACGTTCCATCATGTAGCGGATGGCCTCGTCCTCGGAGCCTGGGTGGTAGTACGGGGGCAGGTACGGATCCATTTCAGAGTCTGGAATGGGGATGTGTAGACGATCGCGGAACTCCATCAGATCAGCAACGGAAAGTTTCTTCATCTGATGGGTTGCGTTGCGCGCCTCGAAGTTTGGTCCGAGAGTCCATCCCTTGATCGTTTTGGCGAGGATCACCGTGGGCTGACCCTTGGTATTGACTGCAGACTCGTACGCCGCATACATCTTGCGGTAGTCGTGGCCTCCGCGCTGCAGCGACCAGATGTCTTCATCCGACCACGACTCGACCAACTTGGCTGTGCGCGGATCCCGACCGAAGAAGTGCTCGCGGATGAACGCGCCATCTTCAGCCTTGAACGTCTGGAAATCGCCATCGAGAGTGTTATTCATCAAGTTGACCAGTGCACCATCGCGGTCAGCGGCGAGTAGCTCATCCCACTTGCGACCCCACACCACCTTGAGCACGTTCCAACCGGCGCCGCGGAACAGGCTTTCGAGCTCCTGAATGATTTTTCCATTGCCGCGCACCGGGCCATCGAGTCGTTGCAGGTTGGCATTGACGACGAAGACCAGGTTGTCGAGTTCTTCGCGGGCGGCTAGCCCCAAGGCGCCAACCGCATCGACCTCATCAGTTTCGCCATCGCCTAAAAAGGCCCACACTTTTTGACCAGATGTGTCTTTGATTCCGCGGTGCTCGAGGTACTTGTTGAACCTGGCCTGATAGATCGCATTGAGTGGTCCAAGACCCATCGACACTGTGGGGAACTGCCAGAACCACGGCATCAACCGTGGATGCGGATACGAAGGCAGACCGCCGGCCGGGTGTGAAAGTTCCTGACGGAACCCATCCATCTGGGCCTCGGTCAGGCGACCTTCTACAAAGGCCCGTGCGTACATGCCAGGGGAGGCGTGGCCCTGGAAGAAGAGTTGATCCGCACCCTCTGGGTGGCCGGGCCCCTTGAAGAAGTGGTTGAAGCCGACTTCATACAACGTGGCGGAGGAGGCGTAGGTGGAAATGTGTCCGCCCACGGAAACGCCTGGACGCTGTGCGCGGTGCACCATGATCGCGGCATTCCAGCGAATAATTTCGCGGATCCGGCGCTCGATGGCCTCATCCCCCGGGAACCAGGGCTCACGTTCGGGTGAGATCGAGTTGATGTAGTCGGTGCTGCGCAGGCTAGGTACACCCACATTGCTCTCAGCGGCTCGGCGCAGGAGCGAGAGCATCACATACCGAGCTCGGTAGTTGCCGGAGTTCTCAACGAGAGCATCGAAGGAGTCGAGCCACTCGGAGGTTTCATCTGGGTCTACGTCGACGTACTGGGTGGGGAGCCCTCCAGCAAGGAGAGGCTCGCGATCGCGTCCGGGGGCCACGGAAGAACCCTTCGGTAGGGCCCGGGTGCGGGGTGGCCGCGTTCGGGCAGGGTGGACTTGTGTGCCTTTATCTTTGCGCATCGGGGTGCGACGCGCCGCGTGGGCCGATATTTCCTGCCCGGATCGCGACGGGAATTGCGAATGTGCTTGCCAAGTGGTCCTGCATTCGGTGAACTACGTTCCACATGGTCCGCCTCGGACCGGAGAAGAGGGAGCGTCGTGGCCGCGTCAGCGGAGTCGGAAGAAGCTCGGCAGAGGGCTGCCCGGCTGGGCCTAGATCTAGGCATGACCGTTCTAGAACTTGGATACGACGACGATGTCGATGACTTGCTTCGCCAGAGCATCGAGGAAGTGATCGGTGGTGATCTGGTCGAGGAGGATTTCGATGACGTTGTCGACGCTGTGCTGCTGTGGTGGCGTGATGACGATGGCGACCTCGTCGATGCTCTTGTCGATGCCATCGGTCCTCTCACCGACCATGGGGTCGTGTGGCTCATGACCCCCAAACCTGGCCGTGATGGCCACATTGAGCCGGAAGACATTGCAGACGCCGCTCCCACGGCTGGTTTGCAACAGACCAGCACGATTAGTGCCGGGCCTGACTGGCAGGGAACTCGATTGGTGGCGCCTCGATCCAAGCGCTAGCGTCTGGTGTAGCACCCGCAGACCGAGTGCTTAATCGCGCCCCTTCTCGGGGCGTCCCATCAACGAGAGCGAGTTGAGTATGGCCCTCGAGGTCGGCCAGCAGGCCCCCAATTTCACCTTGAAGAACCAAAACGGCGAGGAAGTTTCGCTGTCTGATTACCGCGGCAAGAAGAACGTCGTATTGATGTTTTACCCCTTTGCATTCACCGGCACCTGCACGGGCGAACTGTGCACAATCCGCGATCGCCAGTCGGAGTTCTCAAACGACTCCACCGAGATTCTCAGCGTCTCCTGCGACCCGGCCTACTCATTGGCCGTCTTCGCTGAGAAGGAGAACCTGTCACATCACCTGCTCTCGGACTTCTGGCCGCACGGTGCTGTGTCAACGGAATACGGTGCATTCCTGGAGAATCTGGGCTTCGCCACGCGTGCCACCTATGTAATCGATAAGGACGGCACCATCCGCTGGGCAGTTGTCAATGGCCCGGGTGAGGCTCGCAATGCCGACGATTACAAGGCTGCTTTGGCCGAATTGGCCTAGCTAGATCCTCGTTCACATTCCGCTCGAGATGCGGAACTGTCTGACTGGGTGTGAGATTGGAGAGGTCGTGATCGCCGGGGGCCCGAGACCTTCGCGATCACGACCGCCCCTCTTCTACGCCTTCTTCATACGTCGTG
Organism: Candidatus Nanopelagicales bacterium; assembly: GCA_044341115.1. Classification (GTDB taxonomy): domain Bacteria; phylum Actinomycetota; class Actinomycetes; order S36-B12; family S36-B12; genus CAIXFB01. The sequence continues at coordinate 565 of JBIISH010000143.1, read as the reverse complement.
GCCTGATTGATCCTGTTGATATGCGAAACAATGCCTCCGATTAATGCGATCTGGGCGGTGTGATCTGCCACTCGAACGGCTTCGTGGGCCGCCGTCCGGCCAATGCTCTCCGTGGGGTCGTCGGCTGCCATGTTGTCGGCCGCAAGAGCGATCAGGTCAGCAAGAGGCGATATGGCACCTTCTGGGATCGCGGTGTCTTTAGAGGCAGTGCCAGAAAAGCGCAGGTCGGATGTAATGGAGAGCACCCGCGCTGACATCACTTGGTTTGCATCTAGTGAAGCTCGTAAACGTTCCACCTCATCTGGATCGATTCGTGGATTCCATCGATGATGAGCCTTAAGGTCTTCAAGTTGCACAGCCAGGCCTAGAACTTCGTTGCGCAATTGCACCGCTTCTTCATACCAGCCTAGGGTGATCTTTTCACTGGGATGCTTTCGCAGATCTCGTGCAACTCGGGTGAGTAGTTCGGATAGCTGCTGTTGAATTCTGTTGAGGCCCTGATCGACGAGTCTCGTATCTTTCGTTGGCGTCGCCAAGAATGACGCTATAAGAGCAAAAAGTCCGC
>JBIISH010000255.1:0-3136 GCA_044341115.1 Candidatus Nanopelagicales bacterium | reverse complement strand
AGGCCACATTCTGGGCGTGTGTAGTGGCCGCGGCAGGAGCCCTTGCGCTCATCCTCATCGCATTGTGGCTCGAATCGATTTGTCGTATCCCGGTCCGCCCTGATGATGATCCTCGGGGATTAGGCTCACGTCATGACTGAGATGCCGCTTGAGGACCTGCCCTTTGACGAATTGCGCCATAAGGCTTTTCACATTGCTGAGAGGCGCTTGGATCTGGGCTTCTTCACCGATGTGTTCTCCCACATGCCCGGCATGGTGGCCATTGAGGGAGAGGGCGGCGACCTTGGTGCTGTCGGTGGAACATTCATTGAGACGGTTCGGGCGGTGAAAGAGATGTTCGGCAAAGGCGAGATGGATCCGACCAGCGAAGCTTTGCTGCGGGCCCGGTTTGCCACCTACATTCGCGAGCACAGCTAAGGCGACTTCAGCGATCAACATCCCCCATCAGGACAAAGAACGAGCGCACCGCCTCGGCTAGCTGATCAACGGGCATGCCGATGAGCGCTGCCGGCATCGCCTGCAGGTTCGCAAACGATGAAGATCGAATCTTCAATCGCCATGGAGTTTTATCTCCCGTGCTGTCGAGTAACCAACCACTTGTGCCCATCGGGTTTTCGGTGCGGACGTAGTAGGTGCCTTCAGGAACTTTGAGTGTTTTGGGAAGTGGCACATCTATCGGCTGGTCACCACAAGCACGCACCTGATCGACGCACGTGGGAAGCACGAGCGCGCTTGTGGTGACCTGCTCGACCAGTGCCCGATACCGGGCAGCGGCGTCTCCTGAGGTGCTCGTTGTGAGTGAAAGCTGATCAGCTAGTTGGTCGTAGGCGAGATAAGGAGCGATCTGGCGAATATCTAGATCAATTCCGCTGGCTCGAGCGACTGGACCACTCACCGCAAAGTGGAGTGCACTCTCGGTGGTGAGGACTGCCAATCCATCGAGTTCTCGATAGAGCCGATCGAGGGTGCTGTGGACTTTATCTATTTCTCTAGACAACTTCACTGCAAGTTGGACAGCTTCGGAGAGCACTTCATCGCTGATCGGTTGAGCCAGGCCACCGATGCGGGTAATCATCGGATGCACGCGTGAGCCGGTTGCACGTTCAAGCCACGCGGTCCACTCCTCACGGTGGCGTAGCAGCGCATGTAGTGAGCCATCTGGTGTGGCGGTCCCCAGAAAAGCAAGGCCAGCCATGATGTTTGTCGCCTCGGCAAGGACCATGCGCGACCAAGTGGCGCGCTGGGACGGCACGATCCCGGTTGCCGATTCCACCACCAGTGCAACGCCGAGTTCTGATGAGAATGGTGCCAACCAGTCATGCCTATTGGCCAACATCAAGATCTGCCGATAATCACGAACCTCGAAGAGTTTTTCTGCGCTTCGATGCATCAAGCCGATGTGTGGATCCACGAAGGTGATCAGGCCATCACTGGTGCTGATCTCGAGTTGTAAGCCGGCGTGGGCGCTGGGGTGAAACGGCCCAAGATCGAGCACTGCATCGCATTCCAGATGGGCTGCTTGGCCCACTGCAACGAGTAGGCGATCAAGGGTCACCAGGTCATGGTGCCATCTACCCATCGAAAGGCACTTGTCTAGGCTCGGCAACGTGAGCACGGACGCACCGCCGCGACTCTCCATCGGGATCATCGGTGCCGGCAAAGCCGGCGCTGTGCTCGGTGCTGCCCTGCGCCGCGCTGGTCACCACGTAAATGCGGTCTCTGCGGTCTCAGATATCTCGCGATTGAGAGCAGAAGCGCTTTTACCTGGCGTGCCGATCGTCCCGATGACCGAGGTGGGAGCCGATGCAGACCTCGTATTGATTGCAGTTCCCGATGATGTGTTGCCCGAGTTGGTTCGAGGGCTCGCGGCATCCGGAGCCATCCACGCCGGTCAGTTCGTGGTGCACCCATCTGGTCGCTACGGACTTGAGGTACTTGCACCGGCTTACGAAGTAGGTGCGTTGCCCTTGGCGTTGCATCCGGTCATGACATTCACGGGAACAAGCATTGACCTTGATCGATTAGCGGATACACCTTTTGGGGTGACTGCGCCGGATCAGATCAGGCCGGTGGCTGAAGCACTCGTGGTGGAGATGGGTGGTGAGCCGATTTGGGTGCCCGAAGAAGCGCGCTCGCTCTATCACGCAGCATTGGCTCTTGGCGCTAACTACCTGAACACGTTGGTCAACGCTTCCGTGGCACTTCTGGCGGAAGCAGGCATGGAGAGCCCGAAGAGATTGATTGCCCCACTGCTCAGTGCTTCGTTAGATAACGCGCTGCGCCAAGGTGATGCCGCTTTGACTGGACCGATTGCTCGGGGAGATGCGCAGACCGTTGCCGCGCACGTATGCGTGATTTCTGACGTTGACCCACTCGCAGCTGCCGCGTATCAAGCGATGGGTCGACTTGCCACTGATCGAGCGCTGAGCTCGGGCCTGATCACCATGGAGCAGGCGGGGGCGCTGCTTGAAGTTTTGGCAGATTCTGGGCGGGGGTTGAATTCATGACCGCCGTTGCTTATCTGGGCAGTGAGTTGGTTCGACAGTCACCTGAAACGCGCCCACGCGCAGTGGTCATGACTATGGGCGCTTTGCACGAAGGTCACCGATCATTGATGCGCCATGCGCGCAGTCTGGTGGGTGGTGCAGGAGAAGTTGTTGTGACTGATTTTGTGAATCCCACTCAATTCGGGGCCGGTGAGGATTACGACGCTTATCCGCGCACCTTGGCCGCAGACATCGCGGCCTGCGAGGCGGAGGGCGTCGACGTTGTCTTCGTCCCCGACGTGACCGAGGTGTACGGCAGCTCTGCATTGGGTGATGCCCAATGGGAAATCACCGTTGACCCCGGGCAACTAGGTGAAGAGCTAGAAGGCGTTTCCCGGCCCGGACATTTCCGCGGGATGTTGACGGTGGTGCATGCGCTGTTCGGCATCACACAATCTGATTTCGCACTTTTCGGAGAAAAGGACTATCAGCAACTCACATTGATCAAGGCCATGGTGCAGTCGCTGCGAATTCCGGTGGAGGTGGTGGGTTCACCTACTGTCCGGGAAAGTGACGGCCTGGCGATGAGCAGTCGCAATGTGTATCTCTCTCACGAAGAGCGAGAGCGAGCAGCTGCCATACCGCGAGCG
>JBIISH010000142.1:0-5165 GCA_044341115.1 Candidatus Nanopelagicales bacterium | reverse complement strand
GCCACGAGGTACTGAGGTGGTTATGCAGATCAGGCCAGGATCTTCGTGACGCGACCGGCGCCGACTGTGCGGCCACCCTCGCGGATCGCGAAGCGCAGGCCTTCCTCCATGGCGATGGACTGAATGAGCTCCACCTTCATGTCGGTGTTGTCGCCAGGCATAACCATGTCCTTGCCCTCGGGCAGGTGCACAACGCCGGTGACGTCGGTGGTCCGGAAGTAGAACTGCGGACGGTAGTTGTCGAAGAACGGGGTGTGACGGCCGCCTTCATCCTTGGAAAGGATGTAGACCGCAGCCTCGAACTCCGTGTGCGGAGTGATCGAACCCGGCTTGCAGCAGACCTGGCCGCGCTCGACGTCTTCGCGCTTGGTGCCACGGAGAAGGACGCCGACGTTCTCGCCTGCTTGACCTTCGTCGAGCAGCTTGCGGAACAACTCGACACCGGTGACGGTGGTCTTGGTGGGCGGTCCGGGGCGGATACCGACGATCTCGATTTCCTCGTTGATCCGGACGATGCCGCGCTCGATACGACCGGTGACAACGGTGCCACGGCCGGTGATCGTGAAGACGTCCTCGATGGGCATGAGGAACGGCTTGTCGACCTCGCGCTCGGGGGTGACGATGTAGGAGTCCACAGCGTCCATGAGCTCGATGATCGACTCGCCCCACTTCGCGTCACCCTGAAGTGCAGGGAAGGCAGCTACGCGGACAACGGGAATGTCGTCGCCCGGGAACTCGTAAGCGGAAAGCAGCTCGCGAACCTCCATCTCGACCAGTTCGATGAGCTCTTCATCGTCGACCATGTCGCACTTGTTGAGTGCAACGACGATGGCGGGCACGCCGACCTGACGAGCGAGAAGCACATGCTCCTTGGTCTGCGGCATCGGGCCGTCGGTGGCGGCAACGACGAGAATCGCACCGTCCATCTGGGCTGCGCCGGTGATCATGTTCTTGATGTAGTCAGCGTGACCAGGGCAGTCGACGTGTGCGTAGTGACGCGCCTCTGTCTGGTACTCGACGTGCGCGATCGAAATGGTGATACCGCGCTGACGCTCCTCGGGAGCCTTGTCGATTTCATCGAAGGGCGTGAACGGGTTCACGTCCGGGTACTTGTCATGCAGCACCTTGGTGATGGCAGCGGTCAACGTCGTCTTTCCATGGTCAATATGACCAATCGTGCCGATGTTGACGTGCGGCTTGGTGCGCTCAAACTTGGCCTTGGCCACCTGAGTTCTCCCTTGTCGTTCTGCCGTCCAGCGTTGTCGCGGATCGGGGCGTTTATCTGATGAGGTTGGTTTCTACTGATCCGCGACTATTCGCCGCGAGCCTTAGCGATGATCTCCAATGCCACGTTCGAGGGAACCTGAGCATAGGAGTCAAATTGCATGCTGTAGCTGGCACGTCCCTGAGTGCGGCTGCGTAGATCTCCTACGTAGCCAAACATCTCCGAGAGCGGAACCAGCGCCGTGACCACTCGGGCCCCTGCGCGCTCATCCATCGCCTGGACTTGTCCACGGCGAGAGTTGAGGTCGCCAATGACATCGCCCATGAAGTCTTCCGGTGTGGTGACTTCGACGGCCATCATTGGCTCGAGCAGGACTGGGTTCGCCTTACGTGCGCCTTCTTTGAAGGCCATCGATCCGGCGATCTTGAATGCGAGCTCGGAAGAGTCAACATCGTGGTACGCGCCGTCTTGCAGCGTGACCGTGATATCCACCATGGGGTAGCCGGCGAGTACGCCGTTCTCCATGGCCTCTTGAGCGCCGGCATCCACCGAGGGGATGTATTCACGGGGGATGCGACCGCCCGTGACCTTGTTCTCAAAGACGTAGCCGCCACCTTCTGCGGTGGTCGGGCCGATGTCGATCTGCACCTTGGCGAACTGGCCAGAGCCACCAGTCTGCTTCTTGTGGGTGTAATCGACCTTCTCGACCTTCTTGGTGATGGTCTCGCGGTATGCGACCTGGGGCTTACCAACGTTGGCCTCGACGCGGAACTCGCGGCGCATGCGGTCGACGAGCACCTCGAGGTGCAACTCGCCCATGCCGGAGATGATGGTCTGGCCGGTCTCTTCGTCAGAGCGCACCTGGAAGGTGGGATCCTCTTCGGCGAGACGCTGGATAGCAGTGCCTAGACGCTCCTGGTCGCTCTTCGTCTTGGGCTCGATTGCGACCGAGATAACGGGGGCGGGGAAAGTCATGGACTCGAGCACGACCGGGTTGCTCGGATCGCACAAAGTTTCACCAGTGGTGGTGTCCTTGAGGCCCATCACAGCAACGATGTCGCCAGCGCCTACCGACTCGATTTCTTCGCGCTTGTTGGCGTGCATTCGGTAAATCTTGCCGATGCGCTCTTTGCGATCCTTGACGCTGTTCAGCACCGCAGTGCCGGTCTGCAGGCGCCCTGAGTACACGCGCACATAGGTGAGCTTGCCCAGGTGCGGGTCGGTCATGATCTTGAACGCGAGTGCAGCGAAGGGCTCGGAATCGCTGGGCTGACGGATGAGGATTTCCTCTTCCTTGCCAGGCTTGTGGCCTTCGATGCCGCTGATGTCGAGGGGTGAAGGAAGGTAAGCAACGACCGCGTCGAGCATGGGCTGAACGCCCTTGTTCTTGAATGCGGAGAGTCTCGAGCAACTTCTCTCGGTACTCGGCGGCCTTGTCGACGAGATCGGCGGGAATGTCTTCAATGGTGTAGTCATCGCCCTTTTGGGTTTCGCCGCGCCAGGTGAGTGCGCGCATTCCTACAAGATCGACGACACCAAGGAAATCAATCTCATTGCCAATCGGAAGCTGCAGCACGAGCGGGGTGGCACCGAGACGAGAGACAATCATGTCGACGCAGCGGTAGAAATCTGCACCGGTGCGATCGAGCTTATTCACAAAGCAAATACGCGGGACGCTGTACTTATCCGCCTGACGCCACACTGTCTCGGACTGCGGCTCGACGCCAGCAACTCCGTCGAACACTGTGACTGCGCCGTCGAGCACACGAAGTGAGCGCTCAACCTCGACCGTGAAGTCGACGTGGCCGGGGGTATCGATGATGTTGATGGTGTGGTCTTTCCACATGCAGGTCGTGGCAGCCGAGGTGATCGTGATGCCGCGCTCTTGCTCCTGCTCCATCCAGTCCATGACGGCAGCACCCTCGTGGACCTCACCGATCTTGTAGCTAATGCCGGTGTAGAAAAGGATGCGCTCAGTGGTCGTGGTTTTGCCCGCGTCGATATGCGCCATGATCCCGATGTTGCGGACCTTGGCGAGGTCGAGGGCGGTTCCTGTCGACACTGTTCTCTCCGTTGCTGTTCGGCGGTGCTAGCTGTTGGCTGTGGTGCTGTTACCAGCGGTAGTGCGCGAAGGCCTTGTTCGACTCGGCCATCTTGTGCGTGTCTTCGCGCTTCTTCACTGCGGCGCCGAGGCCGTTAGAAGCGTCGAGGATCTCGTTCATGAGGCGCTCGGTCATGGTCTTCTCACGACGCTGACGCGAGTAGCCGATCAGCCAGCGAAGTGCGAGGGTTGTGCTGCGACCAGCCTTGACTTCGACCGGCACCTGGTAGGTGGCGCCACCGACGCGGCGCGAACGCACCTCGAGAGTGGGCTTGATGTTGTCGAGCGCGCGCTTGAGGGTCTGCACCGGGTCGGTACCTGTCTTGGCGCGGCAACCTTCGAGTGCGCCGTAGACGATTCCTTCTGCGGTGGAGCGCTTACCGTCAAGCAGGACCTTATTGATCAACTGGGTGACGAGCGTGGCTTGGTAGACCGGATCAATAACGATCGGTCGCTTGGCAGCTGGGCCCTTGCGTGGCATTAGGCCTTCTCCTTCTTCGCGCCGTAACGAGAACGTGCCTGCTTGCGGTTCTTGACACCCTGGGTATCGAGGGCACCGCGGATGACCTTGTAGCGGACGCCGGGGAGGTCACGGACGCGACCGCCGCGGACGAGGACGATCGAATGCTCTTGGAGGTTGTGGCCGACACCGGGGATGTACGCGGTGATCTCGATCTGGGAGGTCAGACGGACGCGGGCCACCTTGCGCAGCGCGGAGTTCGGCTTCTTGGGGGTGGTGGTGTACACACGCGTGCAGACTCCACGGCGCTGGGGGCTGCCCTTGAGCGCTGGAGCCTTGGTCTTGGACACCTTGTCCTGCCGGCCCTTGCGGACTAGCTGCTGGATTGTTGGCACGTCGCGCCTCTCCTGCTTCCTGGATCTAGTTGCTGACTCGTGATGCTGAGTAAAGTCATTTTCGGCTGTTCAATTGTGACCAGATCTCCGACCCACGAGGTCGGGCGTGTCGCGCCCTTCCCGATGTGCTCGGGCCGTACATTCGTGGTTGGTTCTCCGGTGCGTGGTGCACACCTCATGCGCACCTTCGGGGGAAGCCGCACACTTGCGGTGCCCAGTTCCCCGGGCACGAGGAGGAACGTTACCCCTAAGCCTTCCGCAGAGTCAAAGCGGGGGTCAGTTGCCTCATACGCTCGACATTCCACCAGCCACGGCGATGATGGCGAATGCGAAAATTCCGACCAAAATCAAGGCCGCCCAGAGGCCAATATTGATCCAAGCAACCACCTTGGCACCGGTCACAAGACCCTCACCGGCCACCCGGCCCCCGGAGGCCTTGATCTCCTTTGAGGCCATATTGGCAAAAACCAAAGCCACGATCGCAAAAATGATCGGGCAGACGACCCAGGAGGTAATGGAGAGCACGAGGGCCACGATCGCGTTGCTGGAAGTCTGCGGGGCGGTCACAAACTGCTGCTGTCCACCCGCTAACTGTCCACCTGGCGCCTGCCACATGCTCTCCTGCGGCTGAACAGGAGCGCCAGCACCAACGGGTGCGGCAGCGGTGGTGGGCTCTTCGCCCGCGGGCATTTGTGGATTCTGATCGCTCATGAGATCACCTTATGTCTCGATGGAGATAAAAATGTGGGGGCGGTCAATGACCGCCCCCACATCATGCTCATTGCAATATTTTCTTTCTAGTAACCGCGGTACTCGAACTCTTCGAGCGGCACAGGGGCCGCCGTCGATGAACCGAATGCGGTGTAGTCCATGTCGTCGTAACCGGCGAAGGATGCATACATCGCAGCCTTGGCTTCTTCGGTGGGATCGACCTTGACGTTGCGGTAGATCGGCATACCCGTTCCGGCAGGAATGAGCTTGCCC
>JBIISH010000140.1:0-5193 GCA_044341115.1 Candidatus Nanopelagicales bacterium | reverse complement strand
TGGCCAGAACCAGCGAAGCAGCCCTCGAAGCGGCTTGTCACCACCAATTGAATTCTTGGCCTCGCGATCCGTTTTTGACACTAACCCAGTCTGGCAGAGAAGTTGTGGCAGCCTCCGCACTGGGAGGTGTATCTACATGTTGATTGCCTGATGGCCACCCCATAGATATGTCGTGAAACAGGGCACCCGAAGCGGCTGCATTCTGAAGTCCCGAGATGTTGTTCATAGGTATCTTGCAACGCAGGCTTGGTCACGGCACCACCAATGGTGATTATGCGCCCGTCTGGTGGTCTCGAGCCAAACTCGTCGAGAACTCGCGTGCCTGACATCAGGGCGACGCCGGCGATTGCCCAGAGGACGGGGATCCATCTCCATTCGACGAGCGAGAGAAGGTACGCAGTTGCGATCGGGAAGATGAGAAAGGCGATCGGAAAGACCGTGCCATACGTGGTGAAGGCCGCGGTATGGGCTTTGCCGTCGGGCGCTGTGCGTTGGAGCAGGCTCAAGGCCACAACTTGGATGATGATGGCACCGGCGCCGCTCAAGGCAAGGCCAAGGACCACACTGTTCTCCGCCTGCGCGGAGGCGAGCACCGCGGCGCCAGCGGTAAGGATTGGTTACTGCGCAATAACGTCGCGGTTCTCGTCATCGTCTTTCTCCTGCTGGGTGCCCTTCTGACGTTGAATGGAGTCACTGGTCTACTCGCATCGGCGTGAGTCGTTTTCGCGATGGACGAGATCAACGAGGAGCCCGGAAGCCCGATTGGCGTTAGTACTCCTGCCGCGCCGCGAGCCGCGCGAAGTGTCCACCGCTCGCTAGTAGGTCAGCCGGCGGGCCTTCTTCCACAATGCGGCCGCCCGACACTACGAGGATGCGGTCGGCGCGCTCCACCGTGGTGAGCCGGTGCGCAATAGCGACACGTGTGACCGGCTGACTCAGGATCGAGCGCATGACGATGGACTGGGTCATGTTGTCGAGTGCACTGGTTGCTTCGTCGAGCAGGATTACCCGAGGGTCGCTGGCAAGGGCCCGCGCGATCATGAGCCGCTGGCGCTGGCCGCCCGAGATCGCACCGCCCCGGTCGCCAATCGGCACATCGAGACCGCGTGCGCGCACCTCGGGCTCGAGTCCTGACTCGGCGATGACCTTCCATAGGCGCTCGTCGTCAATCTGGAGCGGACCGCAGATGCAATCACGGTATGTCGTTCCAAAAGGCATAGAGGTTTGCAGCACCGTTCCCATCTGCCGGCGCACGGCCGCGACATCGAGGTCGGCGAGGTCTTGTCCGTCGAAGGAGACAACCCCACTCCATGGTGTCTCGAAGCCGAGGATGAGACGCATCACCGTGGACTTACCCGATCCCGATGGACCCACGACCGCTACGAACTCTCCCGGCTCGATTGTGATGTTGACGCCGTCGAGCAGCGGAGGCTGGTCAGGGTCGTAGCCAAAGACAATGTCGGTGAGTTGGATGCGGCCCTGCAGAGGACCTGGCGCACGCGTGGGACCTGGCCGTTCGACCGCGGTGGACGTAATGGGCACCACGCGCTCGAGCACGGGTCCCAACTCCACCAGCGTATTCAGATTCTGGGCGAGCAAACCCATTGCAATGGTGAGTTGCGCAACAGCGACGTACGCTCCCATGAACGCCGACGCTGTGAACGAGCCTCTCCCGGCAACCACTGCAATGACGAGTACCGCGTTCATGAAGATCGGCCCGGCAATAAGAACCGGTTCGGTCCTAGCAAGCCCAACGAGTCGGCGATCTAGTGTGGTCAGCTGGGGGGCAAAGAGCCGGGCCCACCGAGCCATCGCTCGTGACTCTGCACCGCTCACGCGAATGGGAACGATCGCGCCAACTATTGCAACGAAACTGCTCTGAGCCACGCTTCGATCCTCGAGGTACTGCTCGAGGTGTCCACGCGCACGTATTTCAAAAATAGAGACAAGAGCCACAACGATGAAAATGGTAAAACACATCGCAATGCCAAGAACCACGTCGATCGCGAGCAGGTACACCAGATTGACTAAACCAAAAACCGACGTGAGCACCAATGCGAGCACCCCGTCATCGACAGTTTCCCGGGCAGTCTCCACCGCCAGTGAACGGTTGAGGATCTCGCCAGACTGCATGCGCCTAAAGAACGGAAGTGGTAACCGCAGTAGATGCGCCATGATTCCTGGAGCCAGACGCGCATCGCTCGATTGGCGCAGCCGAATCAGCAAGATATTGCGCGCGACGATGAGCATGGCACCGCCCGCGCTTCCAAGGGCGAAGGCAAGGAGGATGCCAGCCGCTAAGCCAGCATTTCCCGAGGGCACGGCTACCCCAAAGAGCCCTGACGTAGCAATAGGCAGGAGCAGACCGATGGTGCCTCCGAGCAGCGAAAGCAAGAGCACCATTCTTAGCTGCGACAACCGCCCGCGTACTGACCACCAGATGAGTGCGCGCCACGATGTACCGGGCGGCAGCGAACCGGTCACGACGACGGTTTCTCCAGCGTCTTCGGCACCATGGAAACGCGTGCGTACGCGGGTGCCACCAGCAACAGCGTTAGCACCCGATCCACTTGGCAAAATCGCCGCGGCCGAACCGTCCGCTGAGGTCACTGCCGGTCCCGGCAACGAGCCCCACCAGCGAGGTACGCGTGGTGGAGGCGCGACCATCAGACCGGAGGCTGCAGCGATGGCATCCATGGGCGAGAGTTGGCGCTCGACGCGAGGGTCAGGTGCGCGCACCTCGCCGTCGATCGTGGACAGGGCAACGGAGAAGGCGTCTAGTAGAGGTGAAGGGAAGCGCGGCGCTCGCGCTAAATACCCGTGGGGAGTCGCTGCGGCTCCTACTGTGTCGACAGCCTCGTCCCATGACGTATCGAGAGGTCCACTATCTGGAGTGTCGCGTCTCTCAGCCATGGACCAACTCCGCAAAAAGGCCCTCGTTAACGAGGTTCGTGAATGTGCCGCGCTGGACAATGCGTCCTGCAGCGACCACGAGAATTTCGTCGGCGTCGCGAATGGTGCTTAGGCGGTGCGCTACGAGGATGGTGGTCACGCCGCGAGTGCGCAGCCGTGCCTCCATGTCAGCCTCAACGACAGGATCGAGTGCACTCGTCGCCTCGTCCAGCACGATGATCCGCGGATCACCGGCCAGAGCGCGAGCGATAGACAGACGCTGCAACTCGCCGCCGCTGAAGCCGCCATCTGCCGAAGTCACGTGATGAAAATACGCTCCTGGTCTGCTGAGGATTGTGCTTTCGATGCAGGCATCGCGCGCAGCTCGCTCCACTGCATCATCTGTAATGCTTTCATCCCACAACGTGAGATTCTCACGGATCGTGCCGGGGAAAAGTACAGAGGTCTGTGGCACATAAGCGATGTCACGGGTACGCATATCGCGCGGTACCGAGAGGCGAGGCGTTCCGTCTAGCGAGACGTAGCCCGACCACGGGCGCAATTCACCAATGATGAGTTTCGCGATAGTGGTCTTGCCACTTCCACTCGGACCAACGAGGGCAATGCGGCGGCCAGCTCCGATCTCCAAGGAAAGATCCTCGAGCAAAAGATCCATGGCATCGCCATATCCGAAGTTGACAGAGTGCAGTGAGACCGCACCCCCTAGTCGGCTCGAGGCCGCTGAGGGTCCCGTTGGTGGAGCTGCACAGACCGTGAGCAACTCCGGGTCAAGAGGCTGACGCACAACGGGTCCGAACTGTTTTTCGGCACTTGTGATGGTTTGCGCCAAGGCACCGAAGGTGGCGAGCATTTGGACCCTGCTGAGCAGCAGCACCATAAAGGCTTGAGCAGCCACCACGGTGCCCAAATTGATGGTGCCCGCGAAGACCTCCGCGACCCCGAGGGCAAGGATTGCTCCTAGTCCCACGGTCTGAGCGAGGACTGGCACAAGAGTGAGGTACTGATTTGCGATGCCCAACTGGGTGGCAGAAGACGCCACGTCCTGGCGGACATGAGCCCAGCGCAAAAAAGAAAACTGCTCCCAGGCAGCTGCCTTGATCGATTCAACCGAAGAAATAACATCAGAGGTGTAACCACTCAGGCGCACGAGATCGTTATCAAAACGACGCTGCAGACTCTCGCGGCGTTTGAGCACACTTTGGCCAATCAACAAGGTGACGACGATAACGAGCAGAGCGGTCAGGCCCATGACAGCGTCAAGGAAGAAGATCATGACAAGAAACACGATTGCCATGAGTGAGTTGACTAGTGCATACGGGAGGTAGTAGCCACCTCGCAATGCAAAGCGCTCCGCAGCGTTAAATCGCCCAAGCACATTGCCTACGCCGTAACGCTGAAGGTGCGGGATGCTCATCGTGACCGAGTGCCAAACGAATGCTGTCGATCGTGAACGGAAAAGACGCTTCTGCAGGTGCATCAACACGGCTCTCTGTATCACGACGGCCGAAGCAGCAACGGCGCCGGCAATGAGCAGGCCTAGGACAACTATCAGGCCCCACGTGGTGTCCAATGCGACGATGTAGCGGTCGACGAAGAGTCGCATGAGCAGTGGTACCGCGATGGAGGGAACCAAACCCACCACAACAGCCACGCAAACGTAAATCAGGCTTTCCTTCGACTGCAGCAAGATGGCAGCGATCACCCCGCGTGACGTGCGATCAGGTTCGAAGCCCGGCAGGGGTGTGCCATCGGGTGCGATGCAGTAGGTGCGCAGCAGTGCATCTGCTGCGAGGTCTGACGGTAGTCCCTCTAATCCTCCGAGTTGTCGCTCTACAGTTTCAATCGACACAACTCGACCGTGTGATGCAAGTGTGGCGACCACTCTCTCTGCCTGGCTCACTGCGCGAAACAGCCCGTCGCGATGCGGCCGCTCACGGCGTGCTCCCGCCCAGTACCGAAGAGTCTCGCAACAGCACGGTGACTGTGCCCAGCGAGCCCGCATTGATCTCTACGTCGGGTCCCTGGCCGATGCTCCAGCTGTACCCGGAAGGGGTTGACGGATCTTGCAGAAGCTCAACAGTTACCTCTACCACCGGTCCAGACGCGAGGAAGTAGTCGACAAGCGAGGCATTGCCCCCGACGATGTAATTGATGCGCTCAGCAGATACAGGTGTCGGGGACAAGTCAGTGACGGTACCGCGGATTACGCCGTACTGCGCCGCGCGCGGTGCAACGGCAGGCGACACCGCCGCCGGTGCACCAACATTGATCGTGTAAGAA
>JBIISH010000139.1:0-5205 GCA_044341115.1 Candidatus Nanopelagicales bacterium | reverse complement strand
GCACCACCACCGCAACCGTTCTCGCCCAGGCGATGGTTCGCGAAGGTCTGCGCAACGTCGCAGCCGGCGCAAACCCGATGGCGTTGAAGAAGGGCATCGAGAAGGCCGTTGACATCGTCAGCGCCGAACTTCTCTCGATGGCCAAGGATGTTGAGACTAAAGAGCAGATCGCATCCACCGCTGCAATTTCTGCTGGCGGCGACATGGAGGTCGGCTCGCTCATCGCTGAAGCGATGGACAAGGTCGGCAAAGAAGGCGTCATCACTGTTGAAGAGAGCAACACCTTCGGACTTGAGCTCGAGCTCACCGAGGGCATGCGCTTCGACAAGGGTTACATCTCGCCCTACTTTGTTACCGACGCAGAGCGCATGGAAGCAGAGCTTGAGGATCCCTACATCCTCATCGCCAACTCCAAGATCTCCGCAGTCAAAGACGTGCTGCCGATCCTGGAAAAGGTCATGCAAAGTGGCAAGCCGCTCGTCATCATCGCTGAGGATGTCGAGGGTGAGGCTCTGGCCACACTCGTCGTCAACAAGATCCGCGGAACTTTCCGCTCGGTCTCGGTGAAGGCTCCTGGCTTCGGCGATCGCCGCAAGGCAATGCTGCAAGACATCGCAATCCTCACCGGCGCACAGGTCATCTCAGAAGAGGTCGGCCTCAAGCTCGACGGCACCACGCTTGACCTGCTCGGCCGCGCCCGCAAGGTCGTTGTCAGCAAGGACGAGACCACCATCGTCGAAGGCGCTGGAGATCCCGACCAGATCGCTGGTCGCGTCAACCAGATCCGCGCAGAGATCGAGAAGTCCGATAGCGATTACGACCGCGAGAAGTTGCAGGAGCGCTTGGCCAAGTTGGCTGGTGGCGTTGCAGTCATCAAGGTCGGTGCAGCTACCGAGGTTGAGCTCAAGGAGCGCAAGCACCGCATTGAAGATGCTGTGCGCAACGCAAAGGCAGCTGTCGAAGAGGGCATCGTCCCCGGCGGCGGCGTCGCTCTCATCCAGGCGATGAAGGCTGCTGGCCCGAAGATCGAGGCACTCGGCCTTGAGAACGAGCAGGCTGTCGGCGCGAACATTGTTCGTGTTGCAGTCAGCGCACCTCTCAAGCAGATTGCTGAGAATGCCGGGCTTGAAGGCGGAGTTGTTGTTGAAAAGGTTCGCGAGCTGCCTGCTGGTCAGGGCCTCGACGCCTCCAACGGCACCTACGTCGACATGATCAAGGAAGGCATCATCGATCCCGCCAAGGTGACCCGCTCTGCTCTGCAGAACGCGGCCTCCATCGCGGCGCTTTTCCTTACCACTGAAGCAGTCATCGCAGACAAGCCGGAGAAGACCCCGGCAATGCCAGGAGGTGGCGGCGACATGGGCGGCATGGACTTCTAAGTCCGACCTACCTAGAACAACTAGTGAAGGCGGTTCCCCACACGGGGAGCCGCCTTCACTGATTTACCCTCGACCTTTGGCAGAGTGTCCACATGGAAATCACTGGTGTATGGAACCTCCCGGCAATCGATGGCGCTGACGTTCGTTTGCGCAGTGGTTCCATCAGCGTGATGTCCATAGACATTTCTGCTCCGGTGCGCTCGGGCTCTCTTTCTATCCAGACAACGGGAGTAACCCTCGATCTCGTCATCGCACTCGACAAACTGCGCACCGCCAACTTTCTGGCGCAGGCTGCTGCCCGCTCGTTCATTACGAGTAACAGTGCCCATGATCTGGTCTATAAAGGTTTTGGGGCCTTTACCGGAGCCTCTGCTGCCATCTCAGGTCAAGCGCAGGCGGGCACCCTCGATGTAACCATGAATCTGACGGTGACCCTCCTAGGTGGTGCAACGCCGACCGAGGTGGAACTCGTGGGTGCAACATCATTTGGCGAAGTGCATATTCCGCTGCCGGGTGTTGGCAAAGTTGACGATCTATTGGTCGACGTTGATGCGCGATTGGCGATGGTGGCAACCTAAACGTGTTCACCGAAAGAAGTTGAGCCCCGGCGCTGTTCTCATTAACGAGTTGTCGAGCCGCTTCTTAGTCGCTCGGCCACGTCAGAGACCTCGCTAAGTTCTCCGGTAGCTACGGCGATAATCAGGTCGTAGGCCTCATCGTTGGACAGAGTGAGTTTCCAACCGTTGACACCCAACATCACGATGGCAGACGCCAAGGCCAAACGCTTATTTCCGTCGATGAGCGCATGGTTCTTGCAGATCGATAGGAGGAGTGCCGCGCACTTTGAATGAAGGTCTGGGTAAGCATCCTCACTAAACACCGATGTTCGAGGCCGCGCTACGGCAGCTTCAAGTAGACCTGCATCTCGGAGGAGAACTTCTCCATTGATAACTCGGGCAGCGACGGCAAGCACTTCATCCAGGGTTAGGTAGATCACTGCCCTAAGCGTTCGAGAGCTTCGGCATAACGCGGGAACTCTGAATCCATGACCTGTTCGATGAGGGTCGCTCTGCTGGTGCGTTCAATGTATTCCCGCAATGCAGTTAGCACGACGTCGTGTTGGGACCGCTGCTCGATTTCGGCCGTTTTAGCGAGGGCAGCCGAATCTTCTTCTGGAAGTCGAAGTGTCATAGCCATAATCGAATGATACCAGAAGTGGTATCACTACCTGGACCGATTCGAACGTCGAAGACCCCCACGCCCCTCGAGCGCGGCCGGTGAGGATTACGAGAGGCGCTTCTGCTCGCCTTCGGCGTCGAAGATGTAGGTGCGTGATGGTGACACCTTCACGACGGTGCCGATGGCAGGCGTTGCCTTGCCGCGTGCGACGAGATCGACCGATTCGCCGCGATCGTTGGTCGCGGTGCCGTAGATGAAGGTGTCGGCGCCGAGATTCTCGACGAGGGTGACGGTCAGTTCGATGCCGTTGTCGGCGAGGTGAAGATCCTCGGGGCGGAAGCCCACGAGAACGCGATCACTGGCGGCACGTGCGAGTGCATCGCGCTCGGCGGGAAGGGTGAAGCCCTTCATCGCAACACCGTCAGCGGTGATGCCGGCGTTGATCAGGTTCATCGAGGGTGAGCCGATGAATGCCGCGACGAACGCGCTGCTCGGCTCGTTGTAGAGCTCGGCGGGCGTACCGACCTGCTGGAGCACGCCGTCCTTGAGCACCGCGACGCGGTCACCCATTGTCATGGCTTCGACCTGATCGTGCGTGACGTAGACGGTCGTCGTGCCCAGGCGCTTTTGGAGTGCGGCAATCTGGGTGCGGGTCTGCACGCGCAGCTTCGCGTCGAGGTTCGACAGTGGTTCGTCCATCAAGAACACCTGCGGCTCGCGCACGATTGCGCGGCCCATCGCTACGCGCTGCCGCTGGCCACCGGAAAGGGCCTTCGGCTTGCGCTCGAGGTACTCAGTCAGATCGAGGAGCTTCGCGGCTTCCTTGACGCGGCGATCGATCTCGTCCTTGGAGACCTTGGCGATCTTCAGTGCGAAGCCCATGTTCTCGGCGACAGACATGTGCGGATACAACGCGTAGTTCTGGAACACCATCGCGATGTCGCGATCCTTGGCTGCGACGTGCGTGACATCGCGATCGCCGATCAAGATCTTGCCCGCGGAGATGGGCTCGAGACCTGCGAGCATGCGCAGGCTGGTGGACTTGCCGCAGCCCGAAGGTCCGACGAGAACGAGGAACTCGCCCTCGGCAATATCGAGGTTCAGGTGGCTCACGGCGGGCGTGGTGCCCCCGGGGTACATCAGGCTGACATCGTCGAACTTAACGGTCTGGCTCATGGTTCAACAATCCCTTCAACCGGCAGGAACGTGCCGGACGATCCGAGTGGAAGGCTGCATCCGGATGGATGCACTTTCGAACTAACTCATTCAGTTGTTTCTGTCAGGTATCGAACACTACTACTGAGGGCCCTCGGCTATCTCGTGCAAGTCGGTGTTCGCCACCAGGTATCCGCCATCGACAGCTAGTATTGATGGCGGCGCGAGCTACTTCTTGCATGGACCGATTCTCTAGCTCAGCGCGTTGGCGCAGTGCAAGTGATTCCTCGTCTGTGAGTCGTAGCGTCATAGCCGTGGTTCAAACGATACCACGCTGGTATCACTTTGGGGAACCCCTGGCTATTCCGAGTTCTCATTCACCACGTCTGAGGAATCGATGATTCGGTAGGCATAACCCTGCTCGGCAAGGAAGCGCTGACGATGCTGGGCAAAGTCTGCATCGACGGTGTCGCGGGTCACGACGGAGTAGAAGTGCGCGGTGCGGCCATCGCCCTTGGGGCGCAGGATCCGGCCCAAGCGTTGGGCTTCCTCTTGCCGAGAGCCAAAGGAACCACTCACCTGGATTGCGATGCCTGCCTCGGGCAGGTCGATGGAGAAGTTCGCCACCTTGCTGACCACCAGCACGCGGGTCTCGCCGGTTCGGAAGGACTGGAACAGCCGCTCTCGCTCTTTGACCGGAGTTTCGCCGGTGATAACCGGTGCGTCCAGGTGCTCGCCAAGCTCGGCCAACTGATCAAGGAACTGCCCGATCACCAAGATCGAATCGGTTCCGTGCTGCGCGACGAGCTGTTCCACCACGGTGATCTTCTCTGGCGCTGAAGCGGCCATCCGGTATTTGTCTTCGGGCTCAGCCATCGCGTAAGCCATGCGATCGGGCTCGGGCATGGTGACCCGAACTTCGACGCAGTCAGCAGGTGCGATGTAACCCTGGGTCTCAATGTCTTTCCACGGTGCGTCGTAGCGCTTTGGGCCGATGAGTGAAAACACATCGGACTCACGTCCGTCCTCGCGAACCAGGGTTGCGGTTAACCCGAGTCGACGACGTGACTGAATGTCTGCGGTGAACCGAAAAATCGGTGCCGGCAACAGATGTACCTCGTCATAAATGATCAGACCCCAATCGCGCGAGTCGAACACCTCGAGGTGCGGGTAGAGACCCTGCCGCTTTGTGGTCATCACCTGGTAGGTGGCAATCGTGACCGGGCGCACCTCTTTCTTAGCCCCTGAGTACTCACCGATCTCATCTTCGGTAAGAGTTGTGCGGGCAAGTAGTTCCGCACGCCACTGACGGGCAGAAACGGTATTGGTGACCAGGATCAAGGTGGTGGCCTGCGCGAGAGACATCGCAAGTGCGCCGACGATGGTTTTGCCCGCACCGCATGGCAGCACCACCACTCCCGAGCCACCGTGCCAGAAACCTTCGGCTGCTTCAGTTTGGTACGGACGGGGTTGCCACAGCTCAGCATTGAGG
>JBIISH010000137.1:0-5267 GCA_044341115.1 Candidatus Nanopelagicales bacterium | reverse complement strand
CCGTTCGTAGAGGACAGCACCGCCATCCAGGTGGTACTCGCAGCAGCAAGGCCCAAAGCTACCCAACGCAAAGTGCGCCGGCTGCTTCGTCGCACGATGAAGAAAGCCAAGGCTGGCCAGACCAGATAGAACTGTTCTTCAACGGCGAGTGACCATAAGTGTTTCAACAGGGGTGGGCGTCCGATGGACTCGAAGTAAGACTGGTCGGCAACTATGTACCACCAGTTATTTACATAAAAGATCGACGCGATGGCATCGGTACCAAACTGCTGGGCCGCATCTTGCGCCCAGATGATCACTACGGCTCCGACCACGAGGAGCATGAGCACCACAGCGGGCAGGAGCCGTCGAGCTCGACCCAGGTAGAAGCGCTTGAAGTTCACCCGACCAGAGCGATCCATCTCCTCGAGGATCAATGTGGTGATGAGGAATCCGCTCAGGACGAAGAAAACATCGACCCCGAGAAATCCTCCGGGCAAAGCGCTCCACCCTGCGTGATAAAGAAGTACCCCGATAACGGCGATGGCGCGTATTCCATCAAGTCCGGGCAGGTACCCCATCTCGCCTTTGCTGCGACCGGCATCAAGCACCCATGGTTGGCGTAGTGAAGGGGTAGTCGCCACACGATCAGGGTACGCGATGGTTTTGGCAGACCAGAAATGGCTAAAACTAATTTCTAGCCAATAAATGGCACTTCTCGAGGCTCTTGCATGAGCCACCACACCAGTGCAGTCGCACCCGCGACGGCAAATACGAGAAGTTTTCGCACCTTTCGGGCCACAAAGATCAGCAGTACCGCTCCGGCGGCACCAGCAGCCACTGCCATCGCCATGGCAGGGTCAAGTCCGGTCAATTCGGGCATAGAGGGGGCAGCCACGCTCATAGAGCCGCTGCTGGCTCCACTAATTCGATGAGCACTCCACCGCAATCTTTGGGATGGGCAAAGTTGATCTGGGAGTTTTCGGTGCCTCGCTTTGGTTCGGCGTACAACATCCGGATGCCCTGAGCGCGGAACTGATCGGCCGCTTTACGAACGTCGGTAACGGTATAGGCAAGTTGTTGCAGGCCTGGGCCTGATCGATCGATGAAACGAGCGATAGCTGATTCTGGGGTGAGCGGGGCTAGCAATTGGATGCGCACGGTGTCACCGGGAAGGCCGAGCATGGCCTCGTGCACACCCTGTTCTTCATTCGTCTCCTCGTGGAGTACCTGCAAACCCAATACGCGCTCGTGGAACTCGATGGCAGCTGCAAGATCGGGAACTGCGATACCCACGTGATCTATTCGGATGATGAGCGATTCCATGACCCTTATGGTGTCAGGAAAATACCCTGACCTGCATGATTGGGTCCGTGGCGGATAAAAACGTGGATCTCCTAGCGGGCCTGACTGCTCAGCGGCCCCGAGATATCGCCCGGGCAATCACTCTGATCGAGAATGATTCAGATGATGGTCGGAAACTGCTAGCGGAACTGATCGGCCAAAACTCTGGCGCAGCTCGCGCAGCAGTTGTCGGGCTGACGGGTGCTCCCGGAGTGGGAAAATCAACGACAACTTCAGCTCTCGTTCATGAATTTCGGCGGCGCGGTTTACGAGTGGCAGTACTTGCCATAGATCCTTCATCGCCGTTTTCTGGCGGTGCACTTCTCGGTGATCGCATCAGAATGCAGGAACATTCAGCTGACCCGGACGTCTATATCCGCTCGATGGCATCGCGCGGGCATCTTGGTGGACTCGCCGCAGCAACCGGCCGCGTACTGCGGGTTCTTGATGCGGCCGGCTTCAACCTCGTTCTAGTTGAGACGGTCGGGGTGGGGCAGTCAGAGGTGGAGATCGCAGCGACCGCCGACACCACGGTTGTTCTCATCGCTCCGGGAATGGGCGATGCCGTGCAGGCGGCAAAGGCCGGGTTGCTGGAGATCGGTGATGTGTATGCGGTGAACAAGGCCGATCGAGACGGAGCTGATTCGGCGGAGCGTGAATTGCGCAGCATGATTGGTCTCGGGATGCGGGATGCATCTGATTGGACTCCGCTCGTTGTTCGGACTGTGGCATCGACCGCCATGGGGATCCCTGATCTCGTTGATGCAATTGATGCTCATCAACAATGGCTCGACGTTACGGGAGCCTTGGCGCACCGGCGGTTGACCCGCGCTCGAGCCGAGATCCTCCATATCGCGGTGGACCGCATCGAACGTGAAATGCAGCAGGGAACTCGCGGAAAGGCTCTGGACCTGTTGGCAGCGAAAGTCGCTGATGGAAAACTCGACCCGCACCAGGCCGTGGAACAGTTACTCAGCGATTCATATGGCGCCTGAGTTATCGACGCTGCCAAGCACCTGGGGATTCAAGAAATTCAGTTACCCGCGTCGAATGTGCCCCATCGAGAATGTCAGCGATAGTGGTGTGCTCCAGCACCTCTCGCATTGCCGCTCGCATGGCGATCCACACTTCGCCCAAGTGCTCACTTGCCCCCGCGTACTTCACATCTTCTGGGCGTTCGCCGCGCACAGCCGCCAGCGGACCATCGAGTGCGCGCACCACATCTGCCACGGTGATCTGATCCGGTGCGAGGTCCAACCGAAATCCACCGTCGGCACCGCGCTGGCTGGCCACAATGCCAGCTTGACGAAGGGAGCGCAGGATTCCCTCAAGGAATTTCCAGGGTAAGGATTGGGCTTGAGCGATTTCCTCACCCGTGGTGAGTGCGCGAGGGTCCACCCGATGCTGGGTCCCCAATTCGCAAAGCGCCCGCATGCCGTAATCGACCCGCGCGGAGATATGCATATGCCCATTGTGGCCCAGAGCGGATTCGCCCGGCCCCATGCGGGACAATATGGGGATGAGCATGTCTTCCTTTGCTGCCCGAGCCGTTGATCTAGGTGCCTTGGCGGCAAGCAAGGCCAACGCTGCGACTGCTGTGAGTGGCGCTTCGGCTGCCCCGGCTGGAGTGGTGATCGACGTCACCACCGATACCTTTGAGGCCGATGTCATCCAACAGTCAATGACTGTCCCCGTTGTTCTTGATCTGTGGGCGACCTGGTGCGGTCCTTGCAAGCAACTATCGCCAATACTTGAAAAGCTCGCTGCGGAATATGCCGGGCGCTGGGTCCTTGCCAAGGTAGATGTCGATGCGGAACAGCAAATTGCTGCTGCATTTCAAGTGCAGTCCATCCCCTCCGTATTTGCAGTGATCAAGGGTCAGCCCATCCCGATGTTCCAAGGCGCACAACCCGAAGCCCAGATCCGTCTCATCCTCGACGAGTTGCTGAAGGTCGCTGCGGAGCAAGGGGTTTCTGGCACGGTTGCTGCCCCGCCCGTAGAAAACGTCGAGGAAAGTATCGAACCTGAAGAAGATCCTCGCTTTGACGTTGCCGCTGAAGCGATAGATGCAGGTGATTGGAATGCCGCGGAGGCCGCTTACCGAGAGATCCTCGTCACCACACCAGGTGATGAGGATGCTGCTGCCGGATTAGCGAACGTTGAATTATTTCGCCGCACTGAGGGCAAAGACGCTGATGTGGTTCGAGCCGCCGCCTCAAATCCCGCTGACGTTCAAGCTCAATGTGCTGCTGCTGATTTCGATGCTCAAGATGGTGCATGGGCAGACGCATTTGCCCGACTCATCGAATGTGTTCGAAGCACCTCGGGAGATGACCGCAACGCCGCCCGGGCGCATCTCGTCTCACTCTTTGAATTAGCCGGTGGCGATCCTGCGGTAGCGCCAGCTCGAACGGCACTAGCGAGTGCTCTGTTCTAGTTGTCCGCTGGCCGGTACTCAAAGAACACGGCAGCAAGAGGTGGCAGCACAACTGCAGCAGAAAAATCTCGACCATTCATTGGCACATCTGAAGCGATCACCTCGCCCAGATTCCCCATCCCGGTGCCGCCGTATTGCTGCGCATCACTATTGAAAATTTCCTGCCATGTTCCAGAGAATGGTAGGCCGATCCGATGGTCTGTTCGCGGTACGGGCGAGAGGTTCACGGCTACGGCAACACAACCACCGCTAGCGTCCCAACGGAGCCAACTGAAAGTGTTCATGGTGGCCTCATTGGCGTCAATCCATTCGAAGGCGGTGGGATCATCGTCTCGCTCCCACAATGCGGGTGTGCGCTTGTAGACCGAATTGAGATCGGTTACTGCGGCAAGAATCCCGGCATGTTCAGCGAACTGCAGAAGATGCCAATCGAGCCCGCGCTCGCTCGCCCACTCATCGCTTTGCGCAAACTCACTCCCCATGAAGAGCAATTTCTTTCCTGGATGCGCCCACATGTATGAAAAATAGGTGCGCACGTTGGCTAGCTGCTGCCACCTATCACCGGGCATCCGGGTGCTGAGCGATCCCTTGCCATGAACAACTTCATCGTGCGAAATCGGCAAGATGAATCGCTCGCTGTAGGCATACATCATCGAAAACGTCATCTCATGATGGTGATACTGGCGATGGATTGCTTCATGCTGAATATAGGAGAGCGAATCGTGCATCCAACCCATATTCCATTTGAATCCGAAGCCGAGTCCCCCTGAAAATGTGGGTTGCGTAACGCCTGGCCAAGCGGTGGATTCCTCAGCGATGGTGATGATGCCGGGCACCCTGCGATACACAGTGGCGTTCATCTCTTGAAGGAATGCAACGGCATCAAGGTTTTCCCGTCCGCCAAACTCGTTGGGGTACCACTCACCATCTTTTCGGGAGTAATCCAAGTACAGCATCGACGCCACTGCATCCACGCGCAGACCATCAACGTGGAACTCCTCAAGCCAGTAGGTGGCATTTGCTACGAGGAAGTTGCGAACTTCTGTGCGTCCGAAATCAAATATGAAAGTTCCCCAGTCGGGATGTTCACCGCGACGTGGATCTGCATGTTCATACAGCGGTGTGCCATCAAATTTCGCTAACGCCCAGTCATCCTTAGGAAAATGCGCGGGCACCCAGTCAATGATTACTCCGATGCCCGCCTGATGGAGTCGATCTATGAGGTAGCGCAGGTCATCGGGTGAGCCAAAGCGAGAAGTTGGGGCGTAATAGGAAGTGACCTGATAACCCCATGAGGGGCTGTACGGATGCTCGGCCACGGGAAGGAACTCGACGTGAGTGAAACCGGTATCAAGAAGGTAGGTCGTGAGTTCCTCAGCTAAATCCCGGTACGTAAGGCCGGGGCGCCAGGATCCAAGATGCACTTCATAGGTGGACATTGGCCCGGTGTGGCTATCCCGGGCCGCTCGCGCGGTCATCCAGGAATCGTCATCCCAGATGTACTCGG
>JBIISH010000136.1:0-5309 GCA_044341115.1 Candidatus Nanopelagicales bacterium | reverse complement strand
CAGTGCAACCGCTACGGAAAGCCAGCCGCGAAGGGGTGTGAACAACTGCAGGAGGAACCACACCGCCAGAAGTAGCAGGACCCGCAGTCCGGTGTAGGTGAGCACCGCTAACCACCGCCGTGCCTGTGCTGAAGCCATAGTCTCACCGTACGCTGATATCTGGCGATGCCAATCACGGAGGCCTCGCCTACTCTGTAGGTCAGTCTCGTACTGTGGTCGAAGGGAGGGTCTCATGCTCAGGGTTGTTCTGATCCTGCTGGTGGTCGCGTTCTACATCTATTTCGTGATCGACGTGGCCCGCACCCCAAGAGGCCAAACCCGCACACTTCCCAAGTTCGTGTGGCTCCTCATCGTGATTCTGCTGCCCATTATCGGCGGCGCCCTGTGGCTCCTTCTGGGACGCGTATGGCCAGCTAACGGCTCACCGTTTGGCCGTAAGCGCGGCCCCGTTGCACCTGATGATGATCCAAAATTTCTGCGCAAGCTCGAGGACGATCAGTGGAGCAAGAAAATGCGCAAACGTCGCGGGGAAGCAACGAGTTAAACCCCCGCGTATGAGTGCAGGCTGTTCACAAAAATGTTGACACCGAAGTAGTTGATTAAGAACGCAACCAAACCCAAGATTGCAATCCACGATGCACGATCACCGCGCCACCCGGCGGTGGATCTCGCGTGCAAATATCCCGCGTACACCACCCAGGTAATGAAAGCCCACGTCTCTTTGGGATCCCAGCCCCAGTAGCGTCCCCACGCGTTCTCCGCCCAAATCGCACCGGCGATCACGGCGAAAGTCCACAGCGGAAATGAAAAGGCGATGATGCGGTAGGTGAGGATGCGCAGGCGCTCGGCATCTGGCAGGTTCTTGGTCCAGCCGGTTTCAGCGGTGCCCTTGATTTCGGCCCGCGACCGGGCAATAGATAGTCCGGCAGTTGCGCCCGCGACGGTGAAGGCGCCCGCACAAATAATCGCGGCCGACACATGAATGATCAGCCAGTAAGACTTCAGGGCCGGGACCAACTGCGCCGCTTCGGTGTAGAGGACCGTGACGGCGAGGCCGAGAGTGAGCAGGGTGGGGATCACCACGAAAAGGCCCAGCCAACGAAGGTCTCGGGTGAGCGACCAGATCAAAAAGACGCCCAGGATTCCCAGCGCGCTGGAAATGGAGAACTCGTACATGTTTCCCCACGGCACCCGACCAGCCCAAAGGCCGCGGAAGGTGACCCCAATGAGCAATAAAACAAACGAGAGCCAGGTCAGGGCCATCCCGATATTTGCAGCTCGAAGACCCGGCGCTAACTCAACCGCACTGCGCTCTGGCAATGACTCGGTGGCGCCGACTCCTACCGGCACCGCCACGGGCACAGCCTCCGGTGCTGCAACTCGCGTTGCCGAAAACGACACCGCGAAGGCGATCATCGCGAGGGTGAGGGTGACCATCGTGGCGTAGACGGCGAAATTGCTTGCCTCAGCCAAACCAATCGAGGTCACTGTTTCCCTTTCAAGTCAGCCGCGAGGTCGGCCACCTCAACGGGGAGTTCGCCAGCCTCTGTCCGAGCCAAACCGGCTACTTCAACGAGCGTAGTTCCATCATCGGCTGTGTGCACGCGCACCCATACCCGCCTGCGCCTGATGAAGAGTGAACCGAGCAGTCCGAGGATGGCTAGGACGGATGCCGCCAGCGCCGCTTCCTTGCCCGGATCGAAGGCGATCTGGAATGAAGCCCACCGGATGTAGTTTCCCAGGGTGATCGTTCCGGCTCCATCAGGCAGTTCCCACGTTTGACCCGGAATCAGTGCACGCAGTCCGAGTTGTTCCATACCTTCGGTCTCAAGTGTGTAGATGCTCTGTGGGTTCCCCGAATCCATCCCCAAATCCCCGGTCCAGGCCGATAGGAAGACCGAGGGGTCATCAGCTTCCGGGAAGATCGAGAAGGGCCCGCGCACTTCATCGAGCGCCGTTGTGGGCAGGTAGAGCCCTTGGATTCCGACTTCGGGAACCGCATCAGGAACCTTGATGACTCCGGTTGAGGTGAGGTTGCCATCTTGCGGCAAGAACACCACCCAGTCATCAAGCACGACTCGACCCTGAGAGTCGGTCACCGTGAACTGAGGGGCGTAGCCGTGCCCGACGAGGAAGACTTTTGCCCCCGCGATACTCACCGGATAGTTGACTTCGATGCGCTCATTGACCAACGGAGCACCTGGTTCGCGCTGAAGTTCAATGTCTGCTTCAAAAAGCCTCGGTGCACCCAGTTGCGCCTCGGTGCGGTCGAACTCGACCCGAAAGTCCTGCAGGGTGAAAGCGAACGGTGGCAGGTCCTCGGGCCCGGAAAATCGGCCGCCACCCCACGCGTCGTATTGGGTCAGCGTGTTGGAGAACCCCGAGCCCTCTTTAACAATGACGTTGCCACGCCAGCCGAAGAGACCGCCCACAGCGACAGCTATCAAGATGCCGATCAAGGCGAGGTGGAACACCAGATTGCCGGTCTCGCGCAGGTAGCCCTTCTCCGCGGCAATCCAGGCTCCTTCATCAGGATCTGAGATGCGCACCCGCCAGCGCCGGCTCGCCAGGTAATCGCGAGCCGATTCCAAAACCGCGCTTTCGCTCTGCTGCGACGTGAACTTCTGGTACTCGGGCAAGCGCCCCAAGTGGCGCGGTGCTGGTGGTGGTGGCATGCGCATGGTGCGCCAATGCACACCGACCCGTGGTACCACACAGCCGATCAAGGAGATGAAGAGCAGCAGGTACACAGCGGCAAACCAGGGGGCCGCGTACACATCAAAAAAGCCCCAGGTATCTAGCAGGGGCCCCCATGTTGGGGCATCGGCGATCCATTGCTCTACGAGAATCGGGTTGGTTCCTCGCTGCGGCAGGATCGATCCTGGGATGCTCACGAAGGCGAGCAGGAACAGCAGGATCAGGGCGGTGCGCATGCTGGTGAATTGGCGCCACATCCATCGCGCGAAACCCATTGAGGACAGTGGCGGTAGCGAGGGGCTCGGTTCGGTCGTGGTCAATGTGCCGGTGGAATCAGCCATCACAACACCGTCTCAAAGCCGGGGATGGTCACCCGGAGCCAGATGGTGAACTGGGTCCACGCACCAGAAACGAGCAGGATGCCGACAAAGACCAACATCCCGCCACCGATTCGCATCACTACTGCATAGTGCCTTCGAACAAAGGCGAGCGCACCTGCAGCCCGACTGAACAGGACCGCAAGCAGGATGAACGGCAAACCTAGGCCGATGCAATAGGCAAGGGAGAGAATCGCGCCGCGCGCAGCACTCGCCTCACTAAACGCCAGGCTTTGCACTGCGGTCAACGTTGGGCCGATGCACGGCGACCAGCCGATCCCAAAAAGCACACCCAGCAGCGGAGCACCTGCCACTCCCCACTTGGGTAGCGAGTGCATGCGCCATTCCCGTTGTAGTCCAGGAATTAAACCCATGAACGCAAGGCCCATGATGATGACGAGCACTCCGAGAACTCGATTGATGATGTCGGCGTATTGCAGCAGCAACGATCCGATCCCGCCGAAAAGTGCACCGTAAGAGATGAACACCACACTGAAGCCGGCAACGAATAGCAGGCTGCCAGCAAGGACTCGTCCGGTATGGCGCGAAGTGTCGTCGGCAAGGTCGGCACCGGTGAGCCCGGTCACATAGGAGACATAACCCGGGGCCAATGGCAAAACGCATGGGCTAAGAAATGCGATCAGTCCGGCCAACATCGCGATGGGCAATGCGATGAGCATCGAACCATTGGTGACCAGATCGATAATCGTGGTCATGGGGCTGCTGGCTCGCTTATCACTGGCTCGCTTATCAACGGCTCCAGAATCGCTCGCAAGGACGGCGCACTCACCACACCAAGAACCCGAGCAGCGACTCGACCCTGTCGGTCAATCACCACGGTGGAGGGAATGGCTTGGGGTGGCAAGGAGCTTCCGAATTGCAATTGCTGGCGGCCATCTCGATCAATAACGTTCGGGTAAGTAACGGAAAAGTTCTCTACAAACGCGCGAGCCGCATTATCGGAATCGCGAGTATTCAATCCGATGAACTGCACTCCATCATTCTGCGTCTCACGCCACACAGTTTCTAGGTCAGGGGCTTCAGCCCGGCACGGTGCGCACCACGAGGCCCACACGTTCAGGACTACAACTTCGCCGAGTTGATCTGCGAGCGCGAACTCCGAACCGTCAAGACCGATTCCAGAAATCGCAGGTGCCGGTTGCCGATCGGCTTGGTCAAGAACCACTATCGAGCCATCACCTGCCACGTAGCCGGCGCCCGTAGTTGCTCCACTGTCGGCGCAACCAACAAGAACAACGGATGCGATCAGCCCCACAAGAGCTAACCGAACACGGTGCATGGGGTCAAGCTCCCGCTATGGGACTCGCGCCGTCGAGTAAATCCCGAGAGGGCTCGGTGTAAGCGACTGAGACCAACGACGGACCGTGGAAGGTGAGCGAGGTAAGCGAGGCCAAGGTGCACTGGCGACTGCGCGGATCATGCCAAAGCCTGCGCCCTTCGGCGTTCAGGCGGGCGATCCAAATCGGCAACTGGTGACTGACCAGTACAGCCTCGTGACCCTCCGCTTTTTGCCGAGCATCCTCGATCGCAGCGCTCATCCGAGCAGCAACCTCGTCGTAGGGCTCACCCCAGGAAGGACGGAACGGATTCCATAAGTGCCGCCAGGTGCTGGGCTGCTTCAAAACGCCATCGCCCACGCTGACCCGCTGGCCTTCAAAGACGTTGTCGGCTTCGATGAGTAGTGGATCTGTCTGGATCTCTAGTTCATGGACAGCAGCTACCGGGTTAGCGGTTTGCTGCGCACGCTCCATGGGTGAGGACACAACAAGCGCGATATCTCGGTCACGCAATGCCACGGCTGCGCGCTCTGCCATTACCTCGCCCAAGTCAGAGAGGCGATAGCCCGGAAGGCGCCCGTAGAGCACCTTCTCGGGGTTAAATACTTCGCCGTGCCTGAGTAGATGGACCGTGGTTCGAGGGCCCGACATGATCACTCAATCACTTTACGTCGCGGTGCTATCCGGCGCCTGCTGGGGCGCCATCCACTTTCACCTGACTCGAGTGCCAGCGTGCGCAGCACCTCACCGTGGGCGGCGAGCGCATCGACCAAAGCGCCAGGCGTACTCACCTCGGCAAGAACGTCAACCCGCAAACCGTGTTCTTCGGCGGTCTTGGCAGTCTGCGGTCCGATACAGGCCACGACCGTCGTGTGATGCGGCTTGCCAGCTATACCGACGAGGTTGCGCACTGTGCTGCTGGAAGTGAACAGAACAG
>JBIISH010000247.1:0-3208 GCA_044341115.1 Candidatus Nanopelagicales bacterium | reverse complement strand
CCAGGTGCACGGCGGCCTTGCAGACGGCATCGGAATGGCGCTGATGGAACTCATCGCGTTCGACGAGGACGGCAACAACCTCGGTGGTTCCTTCATGGACTACCTGTTGCCGACCGCGGTCGAGTGCCCCGACTGGGAGTTGGGCGAGACGGTCACCCCGTCGCCCCACCACCCGCTTGGTGCAAAGGGTGTGGGCGAGTCCGCCACGGTCGGTTCGCCGGCCGCGGTGGTCAACGCCGTCATCGACGCGATCAGCCCGTTTGGTGTGCGTCACGCGGATATGCCGTTGACACCTGCCAACGTGTGGCGTGCCATTCAGGGCAACAACGTCCGCACGGATATGGCTGTCGAGTAAATATCTATGACGACGCGGGCGATGTACGAGAGGACCGAACGGCTGCGCGCTGAACGGGTTCCTTTCGTCGTCGCCCGCGTTGTACTCGCAGAGCGGCCAACTTCTGCCAAACCTGGTGATGAAGCCCTCGTGTTTGCTGATGGAACCATCGAAGGTTTTGTCGGTGGCCAATGTGCTCAAGCAACCGTGCGCTCGCAAGGACTGTCGGTACTGGAAAGCGGCAATAGTATTTTGCTGCGCATAGCGCCAATGCCTGAGCCGACTCAAAGCGGGAAAACTGTGGTGCACAACCCGTGTTTGTCTGGCGGAACTTTGGAGATCTTCATGGAAGCTGTACTTCCGCCGCCTCTCGTGCGCGTCACGGGAAACAGCCCCATCACGCCTGCGCTGATTTCCGTCGGCACCGCATTGGGCTACTTGGTTGAGGAAATCGACTCCGACGATTTCACCGGAGTAGATGCTGTTGTTGTCTCTGCGCACGGCATCGATGAAGAGCCCACTCTCATTGCAGCTTTGAAAGCGAATGTGCCCTACGTTGGCTTGGTCGCTAGTCCTAAGCGTGGTGCTGCGGTTATTGAGTCCCTCGATGTGTCTGACTCCATGAAGTCGCGGCTCAAGACCCCCGCTGGTCTAGACATCGGTGCTCGCACGCCGGAGGAGATCGCACTCTCAGTGTTTGCCGAACTTATTCAGCGTCGTCGAGATGCTTCTGATCAATCACCGCAAACTTCCATGAACATCGCGGTTGCGATTGACCCGGTGTGTCATATGGAAGTTGCTGCGATGGACTCATCCATTCATGCCGAGATCGATGGCACGTTCTGGTACTTCTGCTGCCCAGGTTGTAAAGATCGGTTCACCAGTAACCCTGCAATCTTTTTGGAAGTATGACGATGAGCGTTGCTGATGCGCTTCCTAACCCCGAAGCGCTAGTCACTGCACTTGCAGAACATGACTATCTCGCAGATGCCGGTCTTGCTACGGCGCTCTTCTGTGCTGTTCGCTTGCCTCAGCCGTTGCTTCTAGAAGGTGAGGCCGGAGTTGGCAAAACGCAGGCGGCCAAAGCCCTCGCGTCAATGCTCAACACTCCGCTTATTCGGTTGCAGTGCTTTGAAGGTATCGACGCATCTGAGGCGTTGTATGAATGGAATTACCCTCGCCAATTGCTCGGGATCCGTCTTGCCGAGGCGCAGGGCGCAGATATTTCTGAAGCCTCCCTGTTTTCCCGCGAATATTTGATTGAACGCCCGTTGTTGCAGGCATTGGAGCACGGCGGCCCAAACCCTGCTGTTCTCTTGATCGATGAAATCGATCGCGCCGATGAGGAATTTGAAGCATTCCTCTTCGAAATGCTGGCAGAGGCCACGGTCACCGTGCCTGAACTTGGCACATTGGTCGCGAAGGTTCCCCCTGTGGTGATTTTGACGTCGAACCGCACACGCGATTTGCACGACGCCTTAAAGCGCCGCTGCCTCTATCACTGGATTGACTACCCAGACCTCGAGCACGCTACCCGGATTGTGCAACTGCGGGTCCCTGCTGCATCCGCCCAACTTGCAGCGCAGGTTGCCGGTGCTGTTCAACGATTGCGCAGCCTCGATGTGCAAAAACCGCCCGGCGTTGCAGAGGCGATCGACTGGGTGCATGCCGCATCCCTGCTGGGTATTAGCAGCCTCGATGCGCGAGGTGTGGAAGAGACGCTCGGCTCGGTATTGAAGTATCGCGAGGACCAGGACGAAGCCCGCACCGCCGGACTCTCCTGGGTGGCGGGTGTCTGATCGGCTCAGTGAGGTAGCTGCTGCCTTTGGCCACCTCCTGCATCTCTCCGGGCTGCCCGTTACCCCAGAGCGCAGCATTCGTTTCGCTACGGCGATTGAACTTGTTGAACCTGATGACTTGAAGCAGTTGTACTGGATCGGCCGGGTCACTTTCCTCACCTCGCATGATCAGGTGCAGATGTACGACAGAGTCTTTGCCCAGGTTTTCAAGGGGATCATCGATGTCGCTGATTTTCGCGGGGACAGCGCAAACCCGCCCCCGCCCTCGTCAACTCCTGCCGGTGATCGCGAGCAGGGTGATCCGAACCGTTCAGGAGAATCGCCCTCAAATCCGCACGGCACCAGCGCCACGCCTGGCAACAAGGAAAGTGAAGACTCCGAAGAAGACACCAGCGTTCTAGCTGCGATGAGCTCAGATGAGCGGCTGACCGAGCGTGAGTTTTCACTGCTGAGTGAATCTGAACTTACGTTGATCCGAAGATTGATCGAAAGATTGCCGGTTGTGCCGCCGTTGCGTCGAGCCCGCCGGCTACAACGCGATCGCAAGGGGAGCGAGTGGGATGTGCGCGCCACGTTGCGCCAGTCCTATCGCACCGGCGGTGATCCCGTGCGGTTAGCGCATCGGTCTCGGTCCACGAAACCGCGCAGAGTCATTTTGATTGCCGATGTGTCAGGCTCTATGGAGCCATATGCCCGGGTGTACCTGCACCTCATGCGTGGGGCCGTCGTCGCATTGAAAGCAGAAGCATTTGTTTTTGCTACCCGCTTGACCCGACTTACGCGGGCACTTGCATTGTCTAACGCCGACATTGCCTACCGAAAAGTTTCTGCTACTGCTCAGGACTGGTCAGGTGGCACCCGCATTGGGTTTGCGATCAAGGAATTCATTGATGGCTATGGCCGCCGAGGTCTGGCTCGTGGAGCGGTGATTGTGATTGTGTCTGATGGATGGGAGATCGAGGATCCGGCATTGTTGGGGGAGTCGATGGCGCGTCTTTCCCGGTTGGCCCACCACATCATTTGGGTCAATCCGCGCAAGGCGGCCGATGCCTATGAGCCACTGGTTGGTGGGATG
>JBIISH010000135.1:0-5359 GCA_044341115.1 Candidatus Nanopelagicales bacterium | reverse complement strand
TCCGCTCTTGTTCGGCGCTGGCAACGCGCTGGCGGTTGCCAAGCGCGCGTAATCGAGGATCAATTCGACCGCACTCGCATAGTCGAGTGTGGGGTGTTTGGCCATGATGCGATAACCGTACGCGTCCTCTAAGGCCACGAGGTTTCGCGCAATGGTGAGAGAGTCTTGAGCAAGTGTGAAAACTTCCTGTCGTACGCCAAGATCCAGAATGTTTTGATACATCCCGACCTGGCGGTCATACAGTGAGGTCAGCAGAACTGCGTAGATCATGTTGCGTGCGGCTTCACCGCCCAGGGAACACAGCAGCCGCACTTCCTCGTCATCAGCCCCCCTGGGTACCCCGAGTGAAATCGTGAGAGCGAGCCGCTCGGCTGGATCGGTTATCGAGGCAATCATGTTCAGGCGCTCGTTGTAGAAGCGCTCCATGCCCGCCCGATTCGCCTCGACGAGGAGCACGTCGATGTCTGGGTAGTGGTACAAGATCGCGCTCGACGAGATCCCGGCAGCCTCGGCGATTTGATTGAGGCGAACCGCTGAGCCGTGCTCGGCTATCGCTCGTTGCGCTGCGACAATCAAGTCCGCTTTACGCTCACTTTTTCGGGCCACGCGCTGACCTTAGAAGGTTTTTTAACACAAATTCAACAATTTCGACAAAAGCCTGCAATCCCTCCATGTTGTGGTGTTACATAACCTGAACCCAGATACAGGGTCAGCCCAAAGGAGATCAGATGCGTCGATCGTTAACCCCATCTTCGGTCAAGAAGACCGGAGCCATTCTTGCTACCGCGGTCTCGGCAGCACTCGTGCTGTCTGCCTGCGGAGGCGGCGATTCAGGAGCCGCGGATCTCGATCCCGAGGCCGACCTCACCCAGCAGAGCCTCACGGTCTCAAACTGGGCCGGTTACTACCCCGAAGACATGGCAGCGAAGTTCCAGGAGGCCGTGGGCGCGCCCATGACCATCACGAACCACGCCACCAACGAGGAGATCATGGCCAAGCTCACCGCAGGCGGTGACTCGGGCATTGACGTAGCTTTCGTCTCGGGTCAGTTCGCACAGGCACTCAACGAAGCCGGTCTGATTGAGCAGATCAACGCCGAGTTCGTGCCAAACCTTTCCAACCTCTACCCAGAGGCTCAGGAGTTGGCATACGACCCGGGCAACAAGTTCTCGGTTCCCTACGCATGGGGCACCACCGGAATTTGTTACCGCAGCGATCTGATCGAAGAGCCCACCAGCTGGAATGCCATTCTTGAACCGTCGGCAGATAGCCAGGGCAAGGTCACCGCGCTCGCTACCGAGCGTTGGTTGATGCTCCCAGCCCAAAAGGCACTGGGCTTCTCGGCAAACACCACCGACGAGGCTGAGATGGAGCAGGTCAAGCAGAAGCTGATCGCAGCCAAGCCGGGTCTGCTCGCTTACGACGACACCACGTTCTACTCGCGTCTTGTGTCCGGAGAGGCAAACGCTGTCGTGGCATGGGATGGCTGGTGCAACTACGGCACCGCCGAGAACCCCGACATCAAGTTCGTTGTTCCCTCCGAGGGCAGCGATCTGTGGGCAGACACCATGGTGATTCTCAAGACGTCGAAGAACAAGGAAGCAGCTCACGCCTACATCAACTACATCCTCGACCCGGCTAACCACGCGTGGGTTGCGGAAAACATTCTGTACAACGTGCCGAACAAGGCAGCGATGGATCAAGTTGGTGCGGCACTCGCCGAGTCATACCCACCCATGGGCGTAACTCCGGCACAGCTGCTTGAGGGCGAAGGTCTCGTGGATCTCGGCGAAGCCGGCCCGCTCTACACCAAGATCGCCACAGAGGTTACGTCCAGCTAACGAAAGCAGTTATGTCAGCCTCGACAACTCAGTCAGGGCGCGGTGCCGCTCGGCGCCGCGCCCAGACAGGTCGTGCCATCTTTGCCGGACCGGGTTTGCTCTACATCACAATTTTCATGACTATCCCCGTCTTGCTGGTTTTGGTTTACTCGTTCTTCCAACGCGGTCGTTTTGGTGGGATCGTGTGGGAGTTCACTCTCGAAAACTATGTGCGCGCTTTTGAGCCGGTGTACCTGAACGTATTGAGCAATTCACTCGTCATCGCCGGCACCACAACGGTTCTCGCCCTCGTCATTGGTTACCCAACGGCCTACGCGATCACCAGATTGCCCAAGCGCTGGCGCACGGTGGCACTGGTCCTTGTGGTGCTCCCGTTCTGGACAAACTTTTTGATCCGCACCTATGCCTGGATCGTGCTACTCAATTCCGAAGGCCCAATCAACTCCTCACTCGTTGATGCAGGGATCATCTCCGCGCCCATCGGTTTGCTCTACACGCCTGGTGCAGTAATCGTCGGGCTTGTCTACGCATACCTCCCGCTGGTGATTTTGCCCGTGTATGCCTCGATCGAACGCCTTGACCGTCAGCTCATTGAAGCGGCGAGCAATCTAGGCGCTAGCCGAGTACGTGCGTTCTTCGATGTGACTCTGCCGCTCACCCTGCCTGGGGTGATGATCGGAGCGATTTTTGTCTTCGTACCCAGTCTCGGGAACTTCGTTGTTCCAGAACTCCTGGGCGGTGGCAAAACGGTGATGGTGGGCAACCTGATTCGTGATCAGTTCCTCGAGGCTCGTGACTGGCCATTTGGTGCTGTACTCGCGCTGTTCGTAATTTCACTTCTCGTCATTTTGTTTGCGATTCAAGCCGCAATTTCCCGGCGCATCAACGGGACCGGCAAACGATATGCAGCCAAGCAGGTGACCCATGCGTAATCTCGGATGGCTACGCGTGCCGTTCATTTTCACCTACGCGTTTCTCTATATTCCGATCGCGGTTCTCGTGGTGATGAGTTTCAACGCAAGCAAAAGCCCATTCGTATGGACCGGTTTTAGTACCCAGTGGTATACCGCTCTGTTCAATAACGAGCTGATCCGTCAGGGATTCATCAATACGATGATTGTCGCGGTTGGCGCAACGATTCTTGCAACGATTCTTGGCACGCTGCTTGCCATCGGGGTTTCGCGCTACTTCAGATCAGCGATTGTTGAGGCCTACTGCCTCGCGCCCGCGATCATCCCTGATCTTGTTCTCGCGATCGGCTTGCTCGCGTTCTTTGCCCTTGTGGGCGTCACGTTGAGTTTGTTCTCGGTGCTACTGGCGCACGTGGTGTTCGGTATGGCGTTCGTGGCCGCAGTAGTGATCGCGCGGATCGGCCAAACCGACTCGAGTCTGGAAGAGGCGAGCCGCGACCTAGGCGCAGGAGTTGTGACCACGTTCCGCAAAATCACGTTGCCCAGTCTTGCTCCGGCCATCATCGCCGGCGCCCTGCTCGTTTTCACCTTGAGCCTTGATGAGTTCGTGATCGCTTACTTCACCAATGGCCCCACAACGCCAACTTTGCCGATCGTGATCTACTCGATGGTGCGTTTCGGCGTTACTCCTGAGATCAATGCCCTTGCTGCCCTGCTTCTGCTGGTCAGTTTCACCATCGTGATCTCCGCTCAACGGATCACCCGACTCACGGATGCCGTATGACACTAGACAGCACGAACGCCCCACTTCTTCGCGTCTCTTCCGTCAGTAAGGCTTATGGCGACGTCGTTGCTCTCGACGACGTAAGCCTCGAGATCCGGCAGAACGAATTCTTCGCTCTCCTTGGCCCATCGGGCTGCGGGAAGACCACACTGTTGCGTTCCATCGCTGGTTTCGAGGATCCCGATGCCGGGGCGATCACCATCCTTGGTGCGGGGTCAGGGTCGGGATCAGGGTCAGTCTCAGGAGAGGCTGAGCAGATCGATCTGCTCAGCCTGCCGCCGAACAAGCGCCCGGTGAACTTGATGTTCCAGTCCTACGCACTTTTCCCGCATATGAACGTGCGCAAGAACATTGCCTACGGTCTCGAACGTGAAGGGCTGGGCAAAGACGAAATCGCCGAGCGCGTCAATGAAGTCCTCATCACCACGGGACTTACCGACAAAGCTGATGTCCGCCCCGCGCAGCTCTCCGGTGGCCAGCGCCAACGAGTTGCCCTAGCCAGAGCGATCGTCAAGCGGCCACGGTTGCTGTTGCTTGACGAGCCGCTCTCTGCTCTGGATCGCAAAGTACGCGCTGAAATGCAAATAGAACTCAAGCGCCTGCAGCACGAGGTCGGCATCACCTTTGTGGTGGTTACCCACGATCAAGAAGAAGCGATGAGCATGGCCGATCGAATCGCGGTGATGCACGAGGGTCGCGTTCAGCAGATCGCAGATCCGGTCACCTTGTACTCCCAACCGGCCAATGTGTTCGTTGCCGACTTCATCGGCACCGGTTCACTCCTGCACGGCATAGTCGACAATGCTGTGCTGTTGTTGCGCCCAGAGTCGGTGCACATCAGTGCTGAAATGGCAGGGGCCCAACTCCACGGTGAGGTCGTCGAGACGCACTTCTTTGGCGGCTCATCCACCACCTCCGTGCGTGTCGCCGAGATGGAAACGCTCATCGTGGCCAGCCATCCCGGTGCGCCGAAGTTTGCGGTGGGAGAACGTGTGGGTATCTCCTGGAATGCCGATGATGCGATTTTGCTCGAGGATCAACCATGAGCACATTGATCAAAGACGCCTTGGCCGACACAGTCCACGCACCGTTCTGGACAGATCAGCCAGGTGCTCCCGCAATCTGCCCGCCACTCATCACGAGCACAGAGTGCGATCTGGTCATCATCGGTGGAGGGTTCACTGGGTTGTGGACGGCGATCTTGGCGAAGGAACAAAACCCCGGGCGAGATGTTGTGCTGCTCGAGGGCGAGACGATCGCCTTCGGGGGATCAGGAAGAAACGGCGGTTTCATTTCCGGTTCGCTCACCCATGGACTCGCGCACGGAGAGGCGATCTGGCCGAGTGACATGAACACACTGGTCCGCCTCGGTCGGGAGAACCTGCAAGCAATCGTTGATTTCACCACCGCCGAAGGAATCGATGCGAACCTGAGCATCGTCGGCAAAACGGCGATCGCGCTCAACGAGCATTCGGCCCGATCGCTCGCCGGCATGCACGCCCTGCACCAGAAGTGGGGTGATGACTCCGAACTGTTGGACCAAGAGCAGATGCAAGCCGATGTGCATTCACCCACTTACCTTGCTGGCTTGCGTGTGCGCACTGGCAGCGGTCTGATGGACCCCGCCAAATTGAGTTGGGGTCTCAAGCGCGCAGCAGAGGTCCGTGGTGTGCGCATCTTTGAGAACACCCCCGCGACCAATATCGCCCAGCGCAGTGGCGGCGGCATCACTGTTTCAACACCGGTTGCATCAGTGCACGCTCAACATTCAGTGATTGCCACGAACGGCTTCACCCCACTTCTCAAGCGCTTGAAGTACCGAA
>JBIISH010000134.1:0-5366 GCA_044341115.1 Candidatus Nanopelagicales bacterium | reverse complement strand
GCACGGATTGCAACGATCAGACTTGTGGAATCAGGCACGATGCGGCCGTTGATCGCAGTGATCACGTCGCCGTCTTGAACTCCTCCGGCTGCAGCGGGACCACCTGCCGTGGCACTCGCCACCCGGGCACCGTCTCCTGAATATTCAGAGTCGAGCTCAACTCCGATGATCGGAGTTGACGACGCACCGGTGTTGATGATTTCGTTGACGATGCGATCGACGGTGTCAATCGGGATTGCGAATCCCAGACCAATGGATCCTGCACCGCCGAACTGTCCCATCGTTGCAATCGCTGAGTTGACTCCCACCACTGAGCCGGCCGCGTTAATGAGCGGGCCACCGGAGTTACCCGGGTTGATCGCTGCGTCGGTTTGAATCGCATTGATGAACGACGTTTGCGAGGTGCCCCCGCCAGCGGTGACGGGGCGATCAAGAGCACTCACGATTCCTGATGTGACCGTTCCCTGCAGTCCAAGCGGTGATCCGATCGCGATTACAGACTCACCAACCTGCAGACTCGAAGAAGAGCCGAGTGGAACAGTTGCTAAGCCAGCGCGATCCACTTTGACCACGGCAATGTCATAGCCAGGATCGGATCCAACAAGGCGTCCATTTGCAGTTGAACCGTCCATGAAGCTCACTTCGAGCGCAGAGTCTTCACCAGCACCAGCTACAACGTGATGGTTCGTGATGACGTAACCGTCTTCGGAAATCACAAAGCCTGATCCGGTTCCTTCACCACCCTGGCCACCAACATTGAGTTGCACCACAGCTGGTTGCACTGCTGCTGCGAGCGCAGCGATCGATCCAGGTACCGCAACGACCACGCTTGAGGCAACGGGAGCGGCTGAGCGATCCGCCAAGACATAGCCCACTGCTCCACCCACCCCACCTGCAACGAGCGCAACGGCTGCTGCCCCCGCGATCAGAGGAGCGAACTTGGACCGGGCGGAATTCGTGATCGCAGGACCTGCCGTGGGAGGTGAATCTGCCTCCGCGCCCAGCGGGGGCAACTGGGCACTAGGCCCGAATGGTGCAAATGGAGCAAATGGTGCACCGGGATTGTTTTCGATCATGCTTCCTCCAACGTGGGTGGCTCAAGCGCCTTATTGATCAGACACCCAAATCGAGCTTCTGGTTTCCACGAAAGGCCAGGTTGGGCCATTTCTGACACTTTCCTTACGTTGCCCTAACAAAGGGGGCCATTCCGAGCCGAAAAAGGAACCCATCTGGCTTTTTGTGCGTCCATTAACGACAATGACCTGACAAGGGTCCCTTCGGGGCGAACTGGGGAGATTCATGGGCAGCGTCCGGCGCCGAAGGGCAGCGATCTCGGCAGCCGCGCTCAGCGCAGTGCTCATGGCAACCCTGCTTACCGGTGGGGTGGCAGCAGATACTGGGGATTCGAGCCCAGAGTCGACTCCGGCACCTTCGCCCTCTGTCCGCGAGCCTGCCGAATCGCCAACGCCAACACCCACGCCTACACCTACGCCAACGCCAACTCCCACACCAACTCCCACACCAACGCCAAGCTCAAGTCCCACAGCAGCGGCAAGTCCTGCAGAGACAGAAGGCGTTGTTGACGACTACATCGTCGTCGTGCGTAACGGCGCCTACATCGAGTCGATCAAAGATAAAGCCGAGGAGCTCGGTGGGCAGCCCGGCAAAGAACTGCGCGGGGCCGTTGACGGGTTTAGTGCACGACTGACCGAAGAAGACGTCACAGTGCTCGAAGCAGATCCCAATGTTGAGTACGTGGAACCAGATGAGGTAGTCAGGATCGACGGAGCGGTCTCCGGATACGTCGACTGCAATGCCTCTTCAATGAGTGCATCCGATGACGGTTCCATCGGACCAGTCGATGTCGGATTTTCCGTGAACTGGTTCGGAACCTCCTACAGCTCGATCTACATCAACAACAATGGCGGCTT
This sequence comes from Candidatus Nanopelagicales bacterium, assembly GCA_044341115.1. GTDB lineage: Bacteria > Actinomycetota > Actinomycetes > S36-B12 > S36-B12 > CAIXFB01. The sequence goes on along the minus strand of JBIISH010000134.1, from coordinate 3,435 downwards.
CGTATTCAACGACGGCGGTGGCGACTTTACCTCCTACCGAGGGGTCGATCTGCAAACCGCAACCCGGCCTTATGTGCTTCCCTTGTTCACAGACATTGACACTCGATACACCGATGGCGTAGTCACTTTCGGTCCATTGGACAACGCCAACCCCAGCGCTGGCTTTTGCATTAACTGGGTCGACGTCGGTGAGTACCAGGGAACGGAAGAGGACTACTCCTTCCAAGTGATTATGACGAATCTGGGTGGGGGCCAAATCGATCTTGAATTCAACTACGACCGAGTTTCGGTTCCCACGAACAGCTCCAACCAAACATTCGAAGTCGGCTACACGGCCGGTAATGCATCGGATTACCTGGTGTTAGCCGATTCCACCGAAGCTAGCGCCACCGTCGCCAACCGACTCGTCGCTAACAAGTTCCCTGCTTCATGCACGGTTGCTGGTCGGTATATCTACGAGATCCGCTCGTCTGGAACACCCACTCCTGGCCCCACTCCCACGACAGAGCCCATCACACCAGATCCCACGCCTTCACCCACTCAGACTCCGGCCACGTGGGGACTGGACCGGATCGACCAAACGGCACTGCCGTTGAACAACACCTACATCACACCCACGAGCAGCACAGCGAGCGATAACTACGGTCAGGGCGTTGTGGTGTACGTGGTCGACACTGGTGTTCGCTATACCCACCAAGAGTTCGGTAACCGAGCACGCAAAAACGAATCGATCAAGGGCATCGACGAAGTCAACAACGACACCGACCCCAACGACTGCAACGGGCACGGCACGCACGTAGCCGGAACCATCGGTGGGTTCACATATGGAGTTGCCAAATTGGCGGAGATCGTGGGTGTGCGCGTTCTCGACTGCTTCGGTAGTGGCTACACCTCTGATGTGGTCGCTGGGCTCAACGCGATCCCCGCTTTCCATGCGGCTCGTTACGGAGCCGGCTACCGGGCAGTCGTGAATATGAGTCTTGGTGGCGGCAAATCTGTTTCACTGAACGAGGCTGTGAAAGCGCTCGCGGATGCACATATTCCCGTAGTTGTTGCAGCTGGCAATGACAACGCCGACGCAGTGAACTACAGCCCTGCGAGCGAGGCCACCGCAATCACGGTCGGTGCATCAACGAACCTGGATGCACGCGCCTCGTACTCCAACTACGGACCATCCGTTGACATTTTTGCTCCAGGTTCAAGCATCACCGCGCCCTGGTATACCAGTGATACAGCGATCTACACGGCTAGCGGAACGTCGATGGCTTCACCGCATGTTGCTGGTGCTGTTGCTCTCTACCTGGGCCTGAATTCAACAAGTTCTTCCTCACCTTCAAACACGCAGATCGCGTCAGCCATAACGAGCAAAGCTACGGTCAATGCGTTGAATCTCAACTCACCACCCACATCAACCGTGAACAAACTGCTCTACGTTTCCACCTACGCGACTCCGTTGGGGGTCTACACCTCTCCCAGGATGGCTTCGCTACCGCCGGTGTCAGAAGATCTCGACGCTCCCTCCGAGATTGTCAGCACGCGGCTACCTCGAAGCCTCATCGAGACGCGGTGCACCGGTCGTGACTCTGGCGGAAGCCCGTCCACTCCGCCCAGTAGCTCACCGCCTAGCGGTGGCGGAGGCGGTGGAGGTGGGGGTGGAGGATCCAGTTCGCCCGAACCATCCGGTGGGGGGGGAGCAGCGCTCGAAGATGAGATCACGGTCACCCAGCCACCGTTGGTGACCAATCAAGTTTCTGGCAATGGTGAGTTCAAGATCATCGACGCAGCCGGCAACCCTGTTCAACTCAGTGCAGCAGGGCTCACTCCCAACGGATTAGTCGTGCGCGGTTCGGGCTGGCAGGTTGAATCGAGCGGACCACTGACGGCAAACAACACAACCTTGCAGCCCGGTCAGTCGATCACCATTCGCGGCAGCGGTCTGCAACGTCTCACCACAGCCGGGGTCTACATCCTCTCCAAGCCAACATGGGTTGCAGCTGGAATCGTGAGTTATGAGAACGAGTTCTCAACCTCGTTCTTGGTTCCTGCTCTTGCCCCCGGTCAACACACTCTGCAGATCAACACCGTGCGTCAAGGTCAAGCGCCTGTCAGCATCGCGGTGGGCTTCACACTTGCTGGTGAAACCGTGTCCACGAGTTCATCCTCGAGTTCCTCTACAAGTGCATCGGCAACAAAGCCAGCAGCAGCGAACACCAAATCCCTCTTCGTTTCCTTCGCCAACAAATCGGCCGTTCTCAGCGCCACAGCAAAGAAAAGAATCAGCTCTGCCCTGACTTCACTGGGCGCAGTGGCACCAACGATTTCCCTGACCGGCTTTTCCACTAATTCAGCATCACCTGCATCTGTGAAGCTCGCTGCTTCGCGCATGCGAGCGATAAATGCCTACGTCAAGGCCATCGGCTTCGGCCAGCAGGTCAGCTTTGTGCCGGCTAAGGCCGCAAGAACACCCCAAGCCAAGGGCGTGTTGATCCGCGCCACCAGCTGAGGCGTTTTTCACCGAGCATCTAGATTGCAGGCGTGGAGATCACGACTAACCCCAGGCGGGCCGCCGAGGCCATCGCCGCCGGTCATCTCGCGGCCCTGCCCACCGAAACGGTCTATGGGCTCGGTGCACATGCTGATGATCAAGCAGCGATCGCCCAGGTTTATGCAGCCAAGGGACGCCCCGGTGATCACCCGCTGATCGTTCACGTTGCAAACACCGATGCCATTGCAAGTTGGGTCGCAGAAATCCCCGAGTTCGCTCAACGTCTTGCTGATCGGTTCTGGCCCGGTCCGCTCACGCTCGTGTTACCCAGATCAGCTCGCGCAAGGGATTTCATCACTGGTGGCCAGGACTCCATCGCTCTTCGAGTTCCCGCGCATCCCATGGCTCTCGCTATTTTGAAGGAACTCATAGACATCACGAACGACGCAACTGCTGGTATTGCAGCACCTAGCGCGAACCGGTTCGGGCACGTGAGCCCAACTACTGCAGAGCATGTGATCGACGAACTCAGTGGCTTCCTCACTGCTGATGATGTGATTCTCGATGGTGGCCCGTGCGAGGTTGGTGTGGAATCTACGATCGTTGACTGCACGGGCTCTGCCCCAGTGATTCTGCGCCCGGGGTTCATCAGTCAACAGAACATTGAAGAAACTACCGGGCTTGCAGTTGCACTGCATTCACAAGTTCGTGCGTCAGGAACTCTCGAGTCGCACTATTCACCACGAGCACACGTCGTGCTTGTCAACGCAACCGAACTGCCGAACGAGTTCAAGGCCAAGTCAGGCTTCATCGCACTCGACCGAATCACCACTCCATCAGGACTTATCCGTTTGGCAAGTCCAGCCAACGTCGATGGCTACGCATCGATTCTCTATTCGAGCCTTCGCGCAGCCGATGCGCAAGCACTGGACACGGTCTATGTGGTTCCT